>MVDB01000176.1 GCA_002050025.1 Desulfobacteraceae bacterium 4484_190.2 | reverse complement strand
TTTTATCATCAGATCCGCGTGCCCAACACCCAGCTCTCTACTCACCATTTCGGCATGCTGGGTGCTGGCGTGGGGCAGGCCCTTGGCGCAGCAGTGGCGCGGCCCGGAAGCCAGGTCTACTGTATTATTGGTGACGGTGCGATGGGGTTTCATCCGCAGGAGATCGAGACTGCAGTCCGCAACCACTTGAAAGTTATATTCTTTGTCTGCTGTGACAAACAGTGGGGAATGGTCAAGATAAACCAGCAATTTGCCCTGAGGCCGGTCAAGACCATGATAAAGAAGTCCTTAGGGCCAGAGGAGACAATAAACACGGATCTGGGGGAGATCGAGTTTGACAAGCTGGCTCAGGCCATGGGTGCGCATGGTGAACGTGTGGCTGATTCCGCTGATCTTGCACCGGCTATTGAGCGTTGCCTTGCCTCAGATAAGTGTGCTGTAATACATGTGGACGTGGATCCTGTCAAGCATATGTGGGCCCCAGGCCTCTTGCAGTTCAAGGACATGCACAAAGAACCGGTAGGAAAATAATATGGATGCAGCAGCTATTGATCAGATTCGTCTGAATTTCAATGCACAGGCCATTTTAGGCCTTAACATGGTTATCGGGTTAATGATGCTGGGGGTGGCATTGGAACTGAAATTGGATGATTTCAAGAGGATCATCGTGTCGCCCAAGGCTCCTGGCATTGGCTTGGGTGCCCAGTTCATCCTCTTGCCGGCCTTCACCTTTCTATTGACCCTTTTCCTTCCGATAACGCCATCCATGGCCCTTGGTATGATGCCACCACAAACTACCTATCTTGAAGATGTTTATCTTTATTCTTTCATCCACTTCACTCATACTCATCTCTTATCACCTCCTCTCGTTATAGCCGCCAGCCTCGATCCTGCATCGGGTAAGCCTGAACCCCTTAGACGTCTTTGTCACTATATTCATGATCCTGGGTGTGCCTCTAATTGCAGGCATGCTGATTTCCCGCTTTTTCCCATTTCTGGCCGATAAGATCCGCAAGCCCTTTAAAATATTTTCATTCCTGGTGTTCATCGGGTTTGTTGGCGCGGCACTTGGAGCCAACTGGAAAATCTTTATCAATGTCATTGGTATCGTTGCCTTTGGGGTATTCATCCACAACGCCCTTGCTTTGAGCCTGGGGTACTGGTCCGGCAGACTACTGGGTTTGGAGAAACGGGATGTGCGTGCTGTGACCATCGAGGTGGGCATTCAGAACTCGGCCCTGGGTCTGGTTTTAATCTTTGGCTTCTTTGAGGGACTGGGCGGCATGGCTATTGTTGCTGCATGGTGGGGCATCTGGCATATCATCTCCGGCCTGAGCGTGGCCACGTTTTGGTCCCGGAGACCCCTGCCGGGAGACCCTGCATAAGCGTTAAGTTGTTTTTGCCAGGAGGGACTGAAAAAGATGAACATCGAACACCGAACGTCCAACATAGAATGATGAATGGGAAAAGATGAAACAGAAGAATTAATTGACCCCTTAAACCACCCCGCAGTAGCTGGATGGTCCTAGCTCTGCTATGCGTGTTAGATAGTGATTTGTGATGACCTATGATAAAGCTCAAATGACAAAATCCAAATATCAAATCAAATCCAAAATCCCAATGTCAAAATGTTTTTCAAAACGATCAGTTATTTATCTTTTTTGCAAGATAACTAATGAGTCCTGGCATTCTGGGTGCTTCCCCCTTTTGCAAAGGGGGATTGAGGGGGATTTTTCTATGACAGCCTGGGCTTATTGAGACCTTACTCTTTTCCCATTGTGCATCTCCATTAGTGTAAGCTGCGTTTGAATTAGTGGGTGGGCATATATTTTTTAGCATTTGTTATTTGACATTCATTTGAAATTTGGCCTTTGATCTTTGTCATTCGAATCCATTTTGTTTACATATTTGGACCCTTTTAGGGTCACCATTCAAGTCACCCTTTTTAGGGGTGGTAGTTGACTAAGATTTTCGTTACGAGTATCAAAACGGATGAAAAGAAAAGGGAATAGCCATTTAAAGTTCGACATTGGTTTTTTCATTCGATGTTCGACGTTCATCTCTTGAAACAAGCCCGTATGGCATAAATGCAACCTGTGGATGTTTACAAAATAACTTAGAGTTTATGGGGAGACCTTGACGGGGCTGCATGATGAATGAGTTCAGCAGAAAACGGAATTCAGTGCTGGTAACCGGGGCAGGAGGCTATATTGGCCGGCAATTAATAGAAGCCCTGGCCCGGGACCGGCGGGACCTCAAAACAGTGGTGGCCGCAGACGTGCGTGAAACACCGCCAGATGAACGCCTCACGGGAATCGACTATGTCACCGCGGACATACGGTCATCTGAGCTGATTGACATATTCAATCGGTTTTCCATTGACACTGTAGTCCACCTGGCCACCATTGTCACACCAGGCCGGAAATCCAACCGCGAGTTCGAGTATTCAGTGGATGTTCTGGGTACTGAAAATGTCCTTAATACCTGTCTTGAGTCCCGTGTAAAAAAACTGATCATAACGAGCAGTGGAGCGGCATACGGCTACTATGCGGACAACCCGGAATGGCTGGATGAGAACGACGCCTTACGGGGTAACCCTGAGTTCGCCTACTCGCACCACAAAAGGCTGGTGGAGGAGATGCTGGGCAGCTATCGCAATGAGCACCCGGAACTGAATCAGTTAGTGTTGCGGCCGGGAACTGTGCTCGGCGCCACTACCAGTAACCAGATTACAGCTCTTTTCCAAAAAACTTTTATCATGGGCCTGATGGGTGCGGACTCGCCATTCGTTTTTATATGGGACCAGGATGTGGTGTCCTGCATACTTAAGGGCATTTTTGGCGACGTAACGGGGATATACAACCTGGCCGGAGATGGGGTCCTGACTATGAAAGAGATAGCAGGGATGATGGACAAGCCCTATGTAGCTCTGCCGGTCGGGCTTGTGCGGGCTGCCTTGTGGATGCTCAAGAAGCTGGGTCTGTCCCAGTACGGCCCGGAGCAGATCAATTTCCTCCGCTACCGGCCGGTGCTAAGTAACCGCCGGCTCAAGAAGAAATTTGGCTATATCCCGCAAAAGACGACCCGGGAGGTTTTCGAGTACTACATGTTCCATACGAAACAAAGGGAGTGAATTGGGAACTAAGAGGGATTTCAAAGACAGGGTGGTTGTCATAACCGGCGCGGCCGGCGGCATGGGCCGGGCCTTGAGCCGGCGATTCGGCCAGGCTGGCGCTCGGCTGGGGCTTACGGATATCGATGGGCATAGTGTAGAGGCCCTGTCCGAAGAACTTACAGCGGAGGGAACGGATTGCTTTGGGCTTGGCCTGGATGTGACGGACGAGACGGCCTGTCACCGGGCCATGGCTTTGGTGGTTAAGAGATTCAAGCATCTGGATGTGCTTATAAACAATGCAGGCATTACACATAGAAGCGCCTTTGGCCGCACAGGATCAGAGGTGTATAGTCGCGTTATGGCGGTCAATTACTTCGGCTCCCTCTATTGTACTCAGGCCGCCCTGAATTACATTATTGAGCGTCGGGGGCTGATTATCGTCATCAGCTCCATTGCAGGATTCGCTCCCCTTCTCGGTCGGACCGGGTATGTGGCCAGTAAGCACGCACTGCACGGCCTTTTTGATTCCCTCCGTGCCGAGCTGCGGGAGACAGGCGTTGGAGTGACCATCGTCTGCCCGGGTTTTACTTCCACCAACATCGATAAAAACGCCCTTGACGGTGACGGAAGTACTACTTCGCATCCCCAGTCGACAGTGGGCACGCCGGCCTCACCTGAAAGTGTGGCCGAGGCCGTGTTCCGGGCCGCTACACAAGGTAAACGCCTGGTAGTGCTATCTTCTGTGGGCCGGTTAACCAGGCTCCTGACCAGGCTCTTCCCCAGCTTTTATGAACGGATAATGGCCCTGGCCCTACGTTCTGAGCTCGATCGTAAGTAAAACCTCAATTGAGGAGGTATTTGGTATCGGGTATTCGGTACTTGTTTATAGTATAAAAATGGGGCAGATTTAGATTTTAATTCCCAGTTGTAAAAGCTCTTTGCTTATCAGTGGCTCCCAGCCTTTATTGGCCTTAGGATTAGCTGGACTCGGGTGTGTAATCCGGCCGATAATGACATCGAGGTCACCGAGGGCAATTTTTGCCCGACCGGCAGCAAACTCCCCGATGCCAACAACATAGCGAGGATTAAAATAGAGCACGGTATCACGCAAGGCCTGATCGCATATGGAGAGAAGAGGTTTGCGCTCTGATGAGCGAATGTTGTTGGGCGTTCGGTTCCGGCCGCTTTCTTCGATGAACATCAAGGGGCAGTAGTTGGCCACAAAAAAACGGGCAAAAAATTTTTCAGGTGTGACAAATTTCTTTTTGGACCACCCCCACAGCCGTTTTCCGCTGACTTCGCTCCGCTTACAATCAAAACCGTCTACGGGACGCTTGGGGTGTATTTTCACCGGCTTCCCAATGGGCACATGAATACCCAGCCAATCTCTTACCACTGTGATTTCACCAAACGGTACACCTGTCTGCGCCATACCCCAAGGTCCCGGGTTCATCCCGATCAGAACAATTTCCTTGGGTTTGCCGCCATATTTTCTCAGATATGTGTCATATGCCCCCCGGGCATATTCAAGGGGATTATAGACGTGAGTTACCGGCGGGCCAAATCTCAGTGTTTTTAGTGCCGTCACCTGGGCATCAGTAACCTTGAAAAGATCCATAATAGTACTTTTTTTCATCTTCAAAACGATTTTTCTACTTCAGCCCGGGTTTATTGAGAACTTACGATCAGGCCAGAGACGGTACACCATTAACTGGCAAGGCTGTCTTTTTTTCAAGGAATTCCTGCAGTTGCTGGACATGACGTTTTTCTTCCTCAATTATTTTGTCAAGCTGGCCTAAAATCTCTTCATCGTCAATGAACGCACCGAGCATTTCGTAGAAAAGAACCGTATCTTTTTCAAATTCAACAGATAATTCAAGAAGACTATTAATATCCTCTAACTTGGAAAAATCTGCATCTTTGATCGAAAAAGCCTGGTCTCCTAGCACGCCTTGAAGGATAGCTTTGCCCATTTCCTCCAATTTGGGATCTTCCGCTAACGTCGCAGCCTTTTCCTTGAATTGGGTAAACCATTTAACATGCTCAACCTCTTCTTCTGCAAGCCATTGAAGCATGGAAGCAAGGGAAGGATCTGAAACCTCCTCCTGCGCTTTTCTATAGGCATTAACAGCTAAATATGGTGGGGCAGCATAAAAGGTTTACGCCTAAATCCCTTACCCGGAGTTTATCCCTGGCCCAGACCTGGCTTTCCGGGAGTAGTTTTATGACCTGGACCTCCAAAGCTTTGCAACGTAAATGCCTTGTGCCGTGCAAGTCGCACCTCCCGATCCCGTCCCTGTATCGGGACGGGGAGGGCGGGCCGTAAGGGTTTTACCCACAGGATATTGAGCAAATACAAGTCACCATATATCCAAAATGAAACCTCTATTTTTTTCTGAGGCACTATCTATAATGGGTGTTTTATGACCTAAATTCAACAATTATTTATCTATCCCCATTTCTCCATCTTTTAGTTCATAAGATGAGGATGTCTCTCCCTTAAGTTAAGACTCATCTTGACCTTTTTTCTTTAATCCTCCATACTCATTGATATCTAAATTTCTTGTTGACGTTTATCCGTGTACCTTTTAAATCTATCGTAACTGGTCAGGTTGTCAGGTTCACAGTGCAGCGCCGCCTCTGGTCACCGAAGTTTCCTGGTTGATCAAAAAAGTGACGCTGGCCTTGCGGAGTCACATACGAGGGTTGTCGTGCAGTTTTCATCAGTTAACCTTGAACCGTGAACCATAGAACTTTGGACCTGAGTTACCAACTATCGTTTTATATGATGAAGGTGGTCTATGCATATGCAAAGGAGAGTGGTTATAACCGGGTTAGGTCCTGTGACACCAATAGGAACCGGGAAAGAGGATTTTTGGCGTTCTTTGATGAGTGGTAGATCCGGAGCGAGAAGGATTGAATTTAAGAGCTGTGATATGGATCAGTTTGGCTCACAGGTGGCATGTACCATTGAGAATTTTTCCCTGGCCCAATTCATAGATAAAAGTAAAGATTTTAAATACTTTGGTAGAACATCCGAATTTGCCCTGGCCGGCACAAAACTGGCGCTTGATGATGCGGGATTTGCGATGAAGTCCGTTAATAAGGAAAAGGGACAGAGGGGCTACGTTATAAAAGAGATGGACGCAGGAGAGATCGGGATTATCCTTGGGGTTGGCAGCCAGAACATGGACCTTTGCGAGAAATGGTTTAAGCGCTTCCACAAAAATAATGGCCCCAGAAGGATTTCGCCATTTGCACTTCCCCATATCCAAATATGTTCCGTCGCAGTAAATGTGACCATAAGATATGGGATAAAGGGCATGGCAGCAAATGTTTCTACTGCATGTGCCTCTTCAAACCATGCCATTATCGAGGCTTATAAACAGATTCTCTTGGGGGATGAGAAGGTTATGGTTACAGGCGGGGCGGATGCATGTATCACACCCTACGTTTTTGGGGGATTCGTTGCCCTGAATGCCATGAGCAAGAGAAATGAAGACCCGCAAAAAGCATCAAGACCATTTGACAAGGGCAGGGATGGATTTGTCATGGGAGAAGGTTCCGGAATCGTCATTCTGGAGGAATTAGCCCATGCTTTAGATAGAGGAGCCCATATTTACTGTGAGATGACAGGATACGGGGCTACATCGGACGCCTACCATATCACCATGCCTGCGCCAGATCCAGATATGCAGGCAAAGGCCATGACAGATACACTGAAGAGGGCCAAAGTGTTACCCCAGGAAATTGACTATATTAATGCCCACGGAACCTCCACACCACTAAATGATCCAATTGAAACCTCGGCCATAAAAATGGCCTTTGGCAAGTATGCCCACAAAATACCCATAAGTTCCACAAAATCCATGACCGGTCACATGATAGGCGCTTCAGGAGGAATGGAAACAATCGCAATCGCCCTCATGATCGAAAAGGGAAGAATACATCCAACCATAAACTTTGAAACTCCTGGAGAGGGTTGCGATTTAGACTATGTCCCCAATAAGGCAATAGACAAAACCATCTACAAGGCAATGAATAACAGTTTTGGATTTGGGGGGCAAAACGCCTCAATTTTGTTAGAAAGGTATGTCTCATGACTCCATTTACGTATCTTGACGGAGTTTAAACCGCTGGGTTTTTCCAGTGGCACTTTTGGGTAATGCCTGAAGGAATTCTATCCAGCGCGGATACTTAAACTTGGGTAGTTTTTCCAGAACCCATTTTTTCAAATCATCCGCCAACTTTTCGGAAGGAACGAAACCTTCCCGTAGCACAACAAACGCCTTGGGTTTGACTAACCCTTTCTCGTCCCTCCAACCTATCACGGCGTTTTCGAGGACGGCTTCATGCTCACCGAGACAATTTTCCACCTCCACAGGGGAGACCCAAATGCCTCCTACTTTGAGCATGTCGTCGGCCCGCCCTGCACACCAGTAGAATCCATCTGAGTCAATGTAGTATTTGTCGCCTGTGTTTATCCATTCACCCTGCATCGTTTGGCGTGATTTTTGCCTTTTATGCCAATAAAACTGTGCTGCACTGTCTCCCTTGACCAGCAGAGTGCCTATGTCCCCCTGGGGTACTTCATTCCCCTCATGATCCACCAACTTCAGTTCATATCCCGGAACAGGCTTGCCTGTAGATCCGAGTTTTATCTCTTCCGGGCTGTTAGAAAGAAATATGTGAGTCATTTCCGTTGAGCCCATTCCATCCAGTATATTCACCCCGTACCGGTCCTTCCAACGCTTGTAAATGTCAGGTGGCAATGCCTCACCTCCCGACACGCAGATACGGACCGAAGAGAGTGCATGATCGGCATTGGGATCTGCTTTTACGCCTTTCTCGCGATCCATGCGCACCTGGTATTCCAGCATCTGACCGTAGAGCGTGGGAATTCCGAAAAATATTGTGGGTCGAAACTTCTCTAAACTTCTGAACATAATCTCCGGTGTTGGGCGATGAGGATGGAGCACTGCTGAGCATCCCGCTGACAATGGAAAATACATCCCATTTCCGAGACCATAGGCAAAAAACAACCTTGCCGCAGAAAGGCAGATATCATCCTCTGTAAGACCTATTATGCCTTTGGCATAAGCATTAGAAGTGACTACCATATCATATTGGGAGTGGATGGCACCCTTTGGTGAACCTGTGGAACCTGAACTGTAAAGCCAGAAACCAACGTCATCACGTGTTGTAGATGTGGTTTTTATTGTTGCTGGTGCACTTTTGTATTTCTGCTTGAAGGGTATACGTGCACCTTCGACTTCCGATATCACGATGATATCACGAAGATAGGGCAGATCCCCTTTAATCTTATTTATTACAGGAAGGAGTTCTTCCGATACGACAAGCAGGCGAGCCCTGCTATCATTGAGATAAAATTCGTAATCCTCCGGGTTTAGCATTGTGTTAACCGGTATGGGTATCGCGCCCAGCTTGATGGCGCCCCAGAAAATTGCATAAAACTGGGGTACATCGAGCATTAGCATCATTACCCTTTCTTCAATTCGTAACCCCCTGTCGCGCATGGCGTTAGCCGTCTTGTTGACCATCTTTTGAACATCATTGTAAGTATAGTTCCTGTGCTCGGTATAAATAGCAATCTTATGGCCTCTTCCCTGGCGAATATTTCGGTCCACGAAATAGTCTGCCGCATTAAAGAAATCCTGTTTCATTGTGTGTTGCACTGTTTACTCCTTTCAATGTATCATTTTCGTAACCGTTCACGGGTTCAGGGGTTCAAAGGTTCCATTCTCATCACCATACGTCATTTTATAAACGTTTTGTACGGGAAAATCGACCGCTTCCACATCCCCACAAACCTGCCCGCCATTGCCGACATTTTGGGATATGCCCGTTTCGTACATAACAGGAGAAGCAGGCGGGTCTGGAACATGGTATTCGGCACTTATGTGGCAAAACCGCATTTTTTACGAGAACTTAGTGTCTTCAATTTTGTCCTTAACCCTGAATCCTGTTAATAGGCCAAATTTTTTCTTCTAATTTCTCTAATAAACATTCTCATATATCTCACACTCGACAATATTAGAGCTAAACCAATACCTATATATAAAATCGCTAAATATTGTTTCGGAATTGATGAATGGCGTAGTACCGCTCCCATCATAATCATGACAGCAATAATTATATAACTCTTCCAAGGAATAAAGGCGAATAAGCATTTCTTTTCATTCATCAGAAGGATTCTCTTCAGATTTTTATCTGCTATCTTTAAAAATCCAAAATGGTGAACTATTAATGCTAATATTACTCCGGCACTCGCAGGCAAATAAGTGTTTAAATTTGAAGCCGTTGATAGCCATGAAAAGGCCAAAAACAAAAGCATTATACCAACGAACACCCAAACAAGCCCTGCAAAAAATAGCAGAAAATTCTTCGTAACAGCCGGCTTATATTTGTCTATTTTTCTCATAATGAGGTCTAAGAGGCAGAACGCGCAAGTGAGTTACGGCGACTTAAGGCTGGAAAATTCAAAACGGCAATGGAGAACTAAAAATAGGTGGATTTTCCGAGCGCCACGGTATTAGTCGTCAGCGCCACTTGATTGTTTTTACTTGATAAGTTACTAAGAGACATAACTTGAAATTCACCATATCTTTGCTTGGACTATGAACTGAAATAGTAATTCGTGGATTCAAATTAGCCTCAAATTCTCACAAAATATGGCAGAGCCACTAAAACAGCACCCACAATTACAAGTAGGTATACGTTTGATATGAAATACGGGAAGATAAATAGAGCAATGCCAGTTGTTAAAGGAACTATTGCCTTTTGCTTTTTCCCGTAGACAAAGAATCCCAAGCCGATTGCTCCGAAGCTTTTCCGGTTGGGTGTGCTGACTGGTTGGGACGTCTCCTTTTAATCTACCTTCGGGCAAAACGAATCTATTTTTCCGTGACTACAACAAATATGTTTAACAGGCGATCTGGGTATGCCATGAGAAGACGGGATAGTACCTGGATTTTTGATGGAGAACGTTCATCTCCAACGCGAAGTAAGATGACACCCCGGTGAAGTCGGCCATCTCTATATCCTTTTTCTCCGAAATCCAATTTTCTTCAAGTGCCTTCAATGCTATGTCATCATCCATTCCTCTTGCCTCATCAAAAACCGAAAACACTTCGTGCTTTTGATTGTGCAACCACTCGGCAACAGCTGGGCCTGTACATTCATCCACAAGGAATCGCATTAGGAATACTCCGCCATCAGTGGCATA
>MVDB01000175.1 GCA_002050025.1 Desulfobacteraceae bacterium 4484_190.2 | reverse complement strand
TCGGCATCACCTGGGGTCTCGTCACCCTGTTTCTTGATATGCTTAAGGTTTTTTACCTGTATTTCTCTATATCCATTATACTTTGCAAGCGAGGAAAGAACGGAAATGGAGAGGTAAGACAAATCAACCAAACAAATCAAGGAGCCGTTCCAACTCCTCGTCTGAGTAAAAGTAAACCACAATACGGCCTTCTCGACCCTTTTTCTTGATTTCTACTTTGGTTCCTAAGGACAGCTTAAGTTTGTCCGCCAGGGATTGAACATAGTAATCGACCTCAGATTGCTTATTTTTTAAATTCCTTGGCCCCTTCCTTCTTTTTGCTAACGTCTCGGTCTGCCGCACCGAAAGACCCTTTTTTATGACCGCATCCCTGAGGTCCTTTTGTTCTTCAGGATCCCCGATCCCTACCAGTACGCGTGCATGGCCCATGCTCAACCGGCCGTCGATCAGATCTTTTTGGATAGAAAGAGGCAGGTTGAGGAGCCTTAAAAGGTTTGTGATAGAAGACCTGTCCTTCCCCAGCCTTTTCGCCAAGGAATCCTGGGTGATTTCCTTCTCCTCCAACAACCGCTTATAGGCGAGGGCCTCTTCAACCGCATTCAGGTCCTTTCTATGAATATTCTCAATTAAGGCCAACTCCAAAGACTCGTATGGCGTTACCTCGCGCACCACAACAGGAACACGCTCAAGCCCTGCCTTTTGCGCTGCTCGCCACCTCCGTTCTCCAGCAATAAGCTGATACCCGGTTTCAGTTTTGCTAACCAGTAATGGAGTAACAATCCCCTTTTCCCGAACAGAACTCACCATACCTTCTAAATCGGATTCAGATATATCCTGCCTGGGCTGGTAAGGATTTACTTCTATCGCCTCAACAGGACACTTGAAGAACTCGTCTTCCCCATTCTCCAGCCTATCCGCTTCAGGAATCAGCGCCGACAAGCCTTTTCCAAGGGCCTTTCTCTTTGCCATTTATTCTATTCCTTTTTCAACTAACTCCCTGGCCAACGCCAGGTATTGTTGGGCACCTTTACAGCCTATATCATAAAGAAGAACAGGCTTCCCATGGCTCGGGGCTTCACTTAAGCGCACATTGCGCGGGATTACTGTCTTAAAAACGCTTGCTTTGAAGTGTGCCCGAATCTCATCTGCTACCTGCTGTGAAAGGCTGTTGCGTTTATCATACATTGTCAGCAGAATCCCGGCCAGCCTAAGGGTTGGATTCAATTTCCTCTTAACCGCTTTAAGCGTATTTAATAGCTGGGACAATCCCTCTAAAGCATAATATTCACATTGGAGGGGAACCATCACCAAATCCGCTGCTGCTAGTGCATTCACGGTCAAAAAACCTAAAGAAGGTGGGCAATCCAAAAAAATATAGTCGTATTGTTCTCTAAGCTTTGAGAGCCCTTGTCGGAGAAGAAACTCCTTGTTCTCTACGGAGACCATCTCAACTTCTGCACCTACTAAATTCTTGGTGGCCCCTATTAAATGCAAGTGGGGAAGGACAGTTTTAGTGATCACTTCTTCCCAAGTGACTGTGTCGAGCATGAAATCATAAACACCCTTGTTCAGGATAGATTTGTCAAACCCAAGTCCAGTCGTCGCATTACCCTGAGGATCGCAATCAATCAACAAGCAAGATCTTTTCGCGGCGGCAAGTGAAGCAGAAAGATTCACGGCTGTGGTTGTTTTCCCCACACCGCCTTTCTGGTTTGCGATAGAGATGACGTGTCCCATAATATCAGATTTGTCCTGAACTGTCCGCTTTAAGCAAATAGGTTGAAGTCCCGCACCGGGCTACGTTGATAACACAATCAGTTGACATTGAAAAGCCAAAATAACAGCAATTATAATAATGGCCTCCACACGGTCCTGTGTTAGCAGGGTCTAAACGTTATTATTTGAAATACGGCCAGGACCAGGACAATGTTTCACGTGAAACATTGTCTTATGAGGCTGTCTGAGGATAAGATATTTTTTTAAGATCAAGGAAGGCGAAAATTATAACCACCCCGCTTAAACAGCGGGACAGGCATCCATACATTTACGTATTTCGAGGATTATAATTTGAGCCTGACGCCCCGCTATTAGCGGGAGGGAAAATAGCTATTCTCGGACAGCCTTATAGTAGTATTTCAATCCGAGCCTTCGTCATAGAAAGACCGGAGAAAATCTTCTTCCTTTGGGGATAAAGTGAATCTAAGTGAAGCGTCCTGAATAAGTGTTTGAATTGGTTTTTTTTCATCCTCTTTTAGGTTTTCAGAAATCCACTTTACAGCCTGTCGCATCTTCTCACCTTTTGGCAGTATAGTTGCCATAGCACTCCTCCATTGTTACTGCCTATAGTAAAAGGCTCACGCCTAAACTCCGAAATACTATACAGCCAGTTGTTATTCGCACAAGGTATTAATACGGTTGTGGGTTCCTGAAATTATTGAGTATTTACGGTTATAATACCCAATGTTACAAAATCGCTTCCCCGTGCAATATTTCCCATTACTCATCTTCCATTACTTTTGCAACACCTACAACCTTCTCGTCTTCCCCCAAATTGATCAGTTTCACCCCTTGTGTATTACGCCCGATTACCGAGATATCCCCTACCCTCAACCGGATAATTTTTCCATGCCCGGTAATAATCATTAACTCATCCTGCCCGCTCACCTGGGAAGAATAAACCACCGGACCGTTTCTTTCGCTGGCCTTTATGGTCAATATACCCTTTCCTCCCCTTGATTGACCCCGGTACTCCTCTGTTCTCGTGCGTTTCCCATACCCGTTTGCAGTCACGGTCAGGATTGTAGCACCCTCTTTAAGGACCTCCATACCTACAACCTCATCACCCGGTTCCATTCTAATCCCGATGTTACCTGAGGCCACTCTTCCCATATCCCTTAAATCGGCCTCCTTGAACCGTATGGATTTCCCCTGCCTTGTTGTTAAGAAAATATCCTGCTCTCCGCTTGATACCCGCACAGCAATCAGTTCGTCTTCTTCCCTGATTTTCAGAGCAATTATTCCTATTGACCTGGGATGGCTGTAAGACTCTAACGTGGTTTTTTTAACCAATCCCTTTCTTGATGCCATAACAACATATTTACCTTCTTCAAAACTCTTCACGGAAAGTATGGTGGCCACCCTTTCGCCTCTTTTCAGTTGCAAAAGATTTACAATAGCCTTTCCGCGCGTCACCCGGCCGCCCTCAGGAATCTCATGAACCTTCCTCCAGTGAACACGTCCCTTATTCGTAAAGAAAAGGAAATAATCATGGGAAGATGCAACAAAAAGATGTTCTACGAAATCTTCCGCCTTAGGTTTTACACCGGTCATACCTTTGCCACCTCGGCGCTGAGCCCTGTAAAGACTGATTGGATTTCTCTTAATATAGCCATCATGGCTGATGGTCACCACCATATCTTCTTCCGCTATCAGATCCTCCATATCAATATCTCCGACATCTTCAAGGATCTCTGTCCTGCGCTCATCCCCATATTTTTTCTGGATATCCTTTGTTTCATCCTTGATAATCTGGAGTACCATAGCTTCGCTTTCCAGAATTGCCTTAAACCTCGCTATACTCTTAATTAAATCTTGATATTCCGCAATGATCTTCTCCCTTTCCAATCCTGTGAGTCTCTGTAATCTCATATCCAGAATTGCCTGGGCCTGGATGTCCGAAAGGTCTAAGTCAGACATCAGGCGCCCCTTTGCCTCTTTCGGGTCAGAGGAAGACCTGATTAACTCGATAACATCATCCAAAAAATCCAGCGCTTTTTTCAGTCCTTCAAGAATATGCGCGCGTTCTTCTGCCCTCCTCAGGTCATAAATGGTCCTGCGTATAATAATTTCCCGACGATGAGCAACAAAGTGCTCCAGGATCCCTTTCAGCGTCAAGATTTCCGGCCGCCCATTTACAATGGCCAGCATGATAATCCCGAACGAGGTTTCCATCTGCGTAAATTTATACAACCTGTTAAGGATCACAAGCGCCTTTCCGTCTCTTTTTACTTCCACAACGATCCGCATACCGTCTCTATCAGATTCATCCCTTATATCAGATATACCCTCTATCTTTTTTTCCCTAACCAGTGCGGCCATTTTCTCCAGGAGTTTACTCTTGTTTACCTGATAAGGTATCTCAGAGACCACCACTCTTTCCCTGGTCTTCCCAACTTTCTCTATGAACGCCCTGGCCCTGATCTTAATGATACCCCTACCCGTTCTGTACGCCTCACGAATCCCTTTTTTGCCTAAGATAAATCCGGCTGTTGGAAAATCCGGTCCAAAAACAATCTCCATCAACTCGTCCAGATTTATGTCAGGTTTATCAATCACCCTTACCACGGCATTGCATATCTCTGATAGATTGTGCGGTGGAATGTTTGTTGCCATACCGACGGCGATTCCTGAAGAACCATTGATCAATAAATTAGGTATGGTAGTTGGGAGAATGTCAGGCTCTTGTAAAGAGCCATCATAATTTGGCGTAAAACCGACTGTTTCTTTTTCAATATCCGAAAGAAAATCCTGGGCAAGCCGTGTCATCCTTACTTCCGTATATCGCATGGCCGCCGGTGGGTCCCCGTCGACAGATCCGAAATTTCCCTGTCCGTCTACCAGGGGATACCTCAGGGAAAAATCCTGGGCCATTCGTACTATTGTATCGTATACTGCTGCATCTCCATGTGGATGGTATTTACCAATTACATCCCCAACCAGCCTTGCAGATTTTTTGAACGGTCTGTTGAAGTAATTCTTAAGGTCATACATTCCATATAGGACACGCCTGTGAACCGGCTTAAGCCCATCCCTGATATCAGGGATGGCCCTACCAACGATGACACTCATTGAGTATTCAAGATAGGATTTTTTCATCTCATCTTCTATTTGAACTACATGAGTGTGCGTTTCCGAAACCATTTTAATTCTCCTTCTTATATATCCAACTCTGTGACTTCTAATGCGTTATTCTGGATAAATTCCCTCCTGGGCTCCACCTTATCACCCATAAGGATCGTAAATATATCATCCGCATCCACAGGGTCCTCTATCTTCACCTTTAGCAATGTCCTGCTTTCAGGATCCATAGTTGTCGACCATAGTTGTCCCGGGTTCATTTCTCCAAGGCCCTTATATCTCTGGATCATAAGGCCCTTCTTTGCTTTTTCCATGAGTTCTGTCAGCAGTTCTTGCGGATCGCTAACTTCTCTCTTCTCTCCATCACCTGTGAAAATATATTTAACCTTCTTAAGCTCTCGAAATTCTTTAGAAACTCCCATTACCTGCCTTAATTCCGGGGAGGAAACAAACTCCCAGTTGACTGACGATGTCTGACCCCCATTATGTGTTTCCGTCACAATGAATTCATAGTAGCCACCCTCTTCGTCAAGTTGAACATCTCGTATGCGAAATCCATTCTTCTGAAGTTTTTCAAAAAACTTGTCCATAAACTCTTTATTCTTGAAAAAACTTTTGTCTGTTGGACCCTCAGATGCCAAAAATTCTATAAACCTTGTACTATAACCTCTCCTTGAAAGCTTACTGAGGCTTTCATAGAATTTTATTACCCCGTTGACTAATCTAACAAGCTTGGCACCGGAAATTTCTTCTCCATTTTCCATTAATACCTTTTCTTTTTCGGAAACCTTCTTCAATATGAAATCATTAAATTCTTCTTCATCTTTTATAAATAACTCCTTTTTTCCGGCTGCCACCCGATAGAGCGGCGGCTGGGCAACGTAAAGGTAGCCATTATCGATAAGATCCGGCATCTGCCTGAAAAAAAACGTTAAAAGGAGTGTACGAATATGTGCGCCATCCACATCCGCATCAGTCATAATAATTACTTTGTGATAACGTAACTTATTAATATCATACTCTTTATCACCAATTCCTGTCCCTAAGGCAGCAATCATAGTCCTTATCTCTTCACTTGAGATCATCTTATCGAATCGAGCCTTTTCAACATTGAGAATCTTTCCTTTTAAAGGCAATATTGCCTGGGACCGTCGATCCCTCCCTTGCTTTGCAGATCCTCCTGCTGAATCTCCCTCTACAATAAAAATCTCACTTCTACTGGGATCTCTTTCTTGACAATCCGCGAGCTTACCCGGCAGAGAATGATCCCCAAGAATACCTTTCCGTCGAGCAAGTTCTCTCGCCTTTCTCGCTGCATCCCTGGCACGTGCCGCATCTATTACCTTAGAAAGAATTGATTTAATAATAGACGGATTTTCCTCAAAAAAACTGCTTAATCCCTCATTAACCAGCGTCTCAACCAGCCCCTTTACCTCACTGTTTCCAAGTTTAGTCTTTGTTTGACCTTCAAATTGCGGATCGGATAGCTTCACGCTGATAACGCCTGTCAAACCTTCCCTTACATCATCCCCGGTCAGTTTCTCTTTGAAGTTCTTGGACAGGGGTGAATTTTGTAAATACTGATTTATGCTTCTTGTCAGGGCCGATTTAAATCCGCTAAGGTGACTCCCACCTTCTTCGGTATTAATATTGTTGGCAAACGTAAACAGATTTTCCTTATAAGAATTATTGTATTGTAGTGAAATCTCTATCAGCACGCCATTTTTCTCGCCGGAGATATAAATAGGTTTCCTATGAAGGGTTTCCTTGTTCTTATTTAAATACTCCACAAAGGATATTATCCCTCCCTCATAGATAAAATCCTTCTTCCTGCCGCTACGCTCGTCAGAAATTTTTATTCTCACTCCTTTTGTTAAAAAGGAGAGTTCTCGCATCCTCTTTACCAGAATCTCAAAGTCGAAAGTATTAGTCTCAAAGAT
>MVDB01000174.1 GCA_002050025.1 Desulfobacteraceae bacterium 4484_190.2 | reverse complement strand
TTACCGGAAAAGAGATGAATTCGCCAGAAAGGGAGACAAGTTTTTTTGTATTGGCAAATTCCTTTTCAAGAAGCACTTTCAGGCTTAAATCTCTGACCCTGGCGGTCATAAGGTTGTCGTGAACAACGGTTTTCCCTTTCCGCCTTTTTATTGAACTAACAATCCGCCGAAACGTCTCATGATGTTCCTGAAGCCAGACAAATGCCGGTCGCTCATTTATTTTCTCCAGGGCGTGACTGATCTTCACAAGGTCCGGTTGTGCAAGCCCTCCTTGCCATATGCTCATATTGCATATTGCGGACAACCATTCAAGGGTGTCCAAAGGAATGCGTGAAAGATCAATTCCAATAAATTTAGCGTCTCTTATTGACAGAAAATCTTCAGGTTTCCTGTTGCCAGGGCCGGTATCAATTTCCAGTAACCGATAAAATGTCTTACCGTCCTTTGAAATCTTCTCAAGGCATCCGCGTTTGAAGCCTTTTTCGCACGACGACTGTATATCCGGCATCTTTGCTACAGCAGGGTATGCTATCTTCCAAAGCGGCAGCACATCATCGGGCACAGCCCACTCACGTTCTTTTAAGAAGGACAATGCGTAATTGATAAGCGCCACAGGAGACAGCAAATTATTGCCCGGACTGGGATCAATTTTGACGGAACTTGCCCATCGTGATCTATTCCAACCTTTTAGCCGTTTAACAGTGAACGGACTTTTACCCAGAAGCAGTTTTCCATCCTTGATATGCAATCTCCCCTGAACTGAATCAGATTGAGAGTCCTGAGGTTTTCCGGCTTCAAGAATCTCGGCAAGTTTATCCCGCAGAATATCCTTCCGAAGTATTTTATCGCCAGGTTCGGCAATGTCCACAGGATTGACAGGCAAAGGCAAATAGGGTAAAAAATCACCGGGAAACATGAATCGTTGCCGTTCCAGCACTGTGGTTTTGTCCCATAAGCCCTTTGGCGCCTCGGCACATAGAAGCAACCCCTTCCTGATCAGCTCTGTTTTGACTTTCTTGAATACTCCTTTATATTTGTCATTGAATGTATAGCCATAATGACCAGGATATGCTTGTTTGTATAATCGCGTAAAAAATGCGATGTCACTTTCCTCGCCAGTAGCATTGAGCAGATGAAGAAACAAAATTTGCTTCTCGTTAAGAGAGGCCATTTGGCTCAGGCCGAACTGGCACATCCGTTTCAGCATTTCATCTTTGTCCATAGATTCCCCGAATCAGCGGTTCAGCTTTTTGGTGTGCCTGGAGCTCTGGACCTCTCCACCCACGAACGGTCACTCTGTTCAAAAAGCATCCGCGCTCTTGATATTATACGTATACCCTTGTTCGCATAAGAAAAGCTGACGTTTTAATGCAAAATCCTGTTCCACTGTGTCCCGGGTCACAAGTGAATAAAAGTGGGCCTGGTTTTCTCCCGGTTTCGGCCTGAGAATTCTTCCAAGACGCTGGGCTTCTTCCTGCCGGGAACCGAATGTCCCTGAAATCTGTATGGCCACAGATGCATCAGGCAAATCGACAGCAAAGTTTGCTACTTTGGAAACAGCAAGCATATTGACTTTTCCGTTTTTAAAATCCCTGTAAAGGTCGTCTCGCCTGGTCTGTGTGGTCGATCCCGTGATCAAAGGAATATTGAACTCGCCAGCAACTTCCTTGAGTTGATCTATGTACATGCCGATTAAAAGTACCTGCTTTTCCTTGTGAAGAGCAAGAATCTGACGAACCACCTTGCATTTTGCAGGATTTTCCGATGAAATACGAAACTTTTTCCGTTTATCGGCAACTGCGTAAGGCATTCGCAGGTCTTCAGGTAAGGGCATGCGGATTTCACAGCACCTCGCTTTTGCAATCCATCCCTGATTTTCCATCTCTTTCCAGGGCACATCGACTTTTTTAGGGCCGATCAGGGCAAAAACATCTTCCTCCTTGCCGTCCTCCCTCACAAGTGTAGCGGTCAGGCCCAGTCGCCGCCGCGCCTGCAAACCGGCTGTAACCTGAAACACAGGGGCCGGCAGCATATGAACTTCATCGTAAATAATCAGACCCCAGTTGCGATTGTCAAACAGTTCAAGATGAGGAAATTCTCCTTCCCTGTCAGGACGGTATGTCATGATTTGATAGGTTGCTATTGTAATCAGTCTGATTTCCTTGTTGGCCCCGCTGTATTCGCCGATATCACCCTCACTGAGACTTGTTTTATCCAAAAGCTCAGCCTTCCATTGCCTGATAGCCGTAACACTCGTGGTCAAAATAAGCGTTGAGGTTTGAAGCTGTTCCATGCACGATATTCCCACGATGGTTTTTCCTGCACCGCACGGCAGGACAATGACGCCTGCGCCACCACGCTCGCTGCCGCCTGCGTAAAAAATATCGGCCGCCTGTTTCTGGTATGGACGAAATATGAATTTTTCACCTGCCCGCGTGGTCTCGAGCACAGAAAAACTAATCTGTTCCCCTTTTATGTAACCGGCAAGATCTTCAGCTGGATAGCCGATTTTTATAAGGGCCTGCTTGATTTTGCCCCGGTCAGCAGGCCTAATAAGAAATTCTGTTTCTGAAACCCTGTCCGTCAGAAGGCCCATGGCTTGTTTGCTGTGCGCTATTTCCTCTGCAAGCGGTTCGGTATCAGCAGAGAGCACGAGCCCCCTTGAATCGAGCAGTATGCTCATACGTCCGAACCTGGATGAAAAATCATTTATTTCGACCAGCACATGTTCCGGGACCTGGTATTTTGAAAACCGGCAAAGTGCATCGGCAATTTCATCAGCGGGAATACCGGCTGCGCGTGCATTCCAGATGGAAAGGGGCGTAATTCGATAGGTATGAATATGTTCCGGGGATTTTACCAGTTCTGCAAACCTGACCAGTTCATTCCGGGCTGCTTCATAGCGCGGACTGTCAACTTCTACCAAAACGGTATGGTCACCCTGAACAATCAAAGGATTGGATGGCTCGTATGTTGTCATATCTGTTCCCTGAATTTAAGCACGATATACCTGTAAAATCGGCTAACCGTTTATGGGTTCAGAGGTTCGGGGTTCAGCGCCGCCTCTGACCGCCGAAGCGGCCAGTTTGATCGAAAAAAAGACTCCAGCGTTGCGGAGTCAGATACGAGGTTCTAACCCGCCTTCCTTAGTATTCCGGCGGACGGGCCATTCTGCGGCTTTCCGCAGCGTAGTTCTGGCGGGAAGGTCTGAACCCGTGAACGCTTACAAATCTTTTCGCGCCATTTTAGGTTGGGTTGAGGGACCCAAACCCGACAATCGGTATTTTTCCGGTTCAAAATACAATCTGAAAACTTGTATGTCAAGGCAAGAGTATGCACAATATATTGTGTGCGTTGAAGTCAAGATGTACTGAACTAAGTACAGGTAAGACCGCCGAAGAGGTCTGTTTCACTATAAACCCTGTCCCCTCTGAATACACAAATAAATCCCTTGCCGAAAGCATTGTCCGGCATTTTTCATCCCAATGAACTCAAAAACCTGGCAAAGACCCGATCCAGCCTGCCCTTCCTGCGTTGAACGCCTTTCTTAAAGCTTCTGTTTTCTCCTGTAATGCTGTACAGATAATAAAAAATCATTTTTTGTATACCCTTTTGAGCGTATCTGTCAAAACCGTATGGTAAGATCAGTAAAACAACCACGAGAGGTGATTATGCAATTTAGAAACGCCGCCGTAAAATGATGAAAAGTGGATAATAAAAGAGAAAACAGGGGAAAAAAATGAACATTGAAACCACCGCCAAAAAGATGGCCGATGTGTTGGGAGAGGCCGTTGTTCAGGAGACGCTCAAAAAGCTTATTCAGATTGAGATGGCAAAGTGTTTACGGAAGATGGGCAAATTGGAACAGGAATTGGTTCCATATGAGAAGCGCTTTGAAATGAGCAGCCATGAAGCCTGGACCGAATACCGAAATGGGAAACTGGGTGACGATGGTGATATCATGGAGTGGATGATGCTTTTTGAAAATTTTCAAGCCTTGGAGAAACAACATGACAGATTAATGGAGATCAACCGGCAATGATTCGCGAGTACTTCCAGCAGATAGAATTTTCTCTCGCTTCGTATACATGGGCCGGATCGGTTCAGGTGTTGCGCCATGATATTCTGGAAACGGGTGAGGAACAGATCCTTATTTGTCGTATCAGGGTATCGATGGCAGATGGCGGTGTTTTAGAGATACGTGAAAGGGTGATTATCTCAAAAAGGGATGGGGAAAGAGAAAGCACAACCTATAGTTTCCATTGGCAAAATAATAAGGGTGCGCTTATTATGAGATGGGATAATGCACCACACTTCCGTGATATTGATGGCTTTCCTCATCACATCCATATTGGAGAAAATAATACGGTCATTTCAGGCAGGCCGATCAATTCATTAGAAATACTTGCAATAATTGACATGGAATTAACTGATGCCGCCAAAGAAATTTAAAAACTATTGCCTCTCATTTTCAATATTATCCCGCCTACCGTTTAAATCAGCGGCGCGGCTTTTTGCGTCCGATGCATTTATTTGTTAACTACTTATTCTTTTTTTAGTAACTCTTCTGGCCACTTATCTCTGACGCCTTCTTCTCCAGTATAATAGGATACCTTCGATCCTTCCTCAAATATATCCAATGCTGGCAGAATATTGATTTTCCCTGAATCAGGATATTCACATACATCAATATTGGCCTTAGTACGCAAGTCTACGTAGATTAATTGCTCATCACTATGATTGTAAAGTTGATGTGTACCAGAAGATCCTTCCTCAAAGAATATAATGTCCCCTTTTGAAATCATCTGATATCCTTCTGGTGAACGTAAGGTGGCTTCTCCTTCTAAAATGATAAACAGTTCTTCAGCATTCCGATGAAAATGGTACGGATAAGAAAACTTACCGGGAAATAACGACTTTATGTCAAAATGCAAATACTTTGACTTGGATATTTCTTCTAATGGCAAGCTCGATTTCCAGGAGAAATGAGGAATTGGAGAGTTATTTTTCCTTAGTTCTATTTCAGAAAGTCTGTGTATCAAAGGCATTTATTCATCCTCCAGTAAACGTACCGATAACCAGCGGGCCTGAAACCTCTCAAGCCAGCACAGCCCTTAACGGTCAAATCCACGAGTAATTCCCGTCCGGTTCATCCGTTGGTTATATGAGCAGTTATAGTAAATATTAAAAGCAACTATGTGACATGCCGTTCCTGCATCAGACACCTCCAGAATCGAGGTGGATTTGGACGATTCGATCCAAAATAGCTTGATTGAAGTGAAAAAATCTCAAAATAGGGCTCCACTGCCAAGGCTATATCTCTTGCAGTCCGTTGAGGTGGGCCAGGACCTTGGCGATCCGCATCAGCGTTGCCAGCGATTGTTAGCCACAGGCCAGCTTCTTCCAAATGAGTAGCGACATTTTGTGCAACCTTTCCCCTTCTACAACCAGCGCCGTTACCATCAGGTCTTAGATGGGCCCCAAGAAAGGAATTAGGCCATGTGCTACAGACATTTCTTTAACAGCCTAATGGAAAAGAGGACATAGTAGTACTTTTCGGCCCTTGGAGGGGTAACTCCAGTCGCCCTATGGGCTCCTTCCGTTACTCCTCCGGCAACCACTCCTCCCTGGGCGGTGCATCTAAAAGAGAGGGGGAAATGGTCTTGACAAACCCGCCCACCTTAGTCATCTGATTACACTTTATAGGAATATTATATAAAGTTAGCCGATATTTCAGATATCATCAATAGGGATTGTGGGGGAAAGTAAATTTTTATTGCCAAATCAGGTTGGTTAACGGGTTAAAAAAAAAGCGGAAATAAAAAACCGCTGGAAAGCGGTTGGTTTTTGGGGAGGTTTTTAATTTGCTTCAGTCTCTTCCGGGTCTCTTTATCAATCATAGTAGTGCGGGAAGTGCCCTCTCCTTTTACATTCTTATTTATATCCGTATGGCTTGAGAGATAGGAGACTGTCCGAGAATGGCTTCGTAACGAGATCGAGCGAAAATTTTGAGGGCAAGGCGATAAGACCAAAACGGCCGTAGACGTAGTCCCGCCGTGGCGGGATTGAGGACGTTAGGGACTTGACAACGCAGCCATCAGAATTCGCAGCCGATCGCAGTCCCGCCCTGCGGGATTCTCGGACAGCCTCCTAAGGTCTATTGGTTTGTTAGCACAAGTTTTTGATGAAGTTCAATAAGTCA
>MVDB01000016.1 GCA_002050025.1 Desulfobacteraceae bacterium 4484_190.2 | reverse complement strand
GGTTTCCCGGGGGAAACCGAGGAAATGTCTAATGAGCTTCTGGCTTTTGTGAGTATGGCACAGGTTGACCACCTTGGAGTATTTGTTTTTAGCGGGGAGAAGGGGGCACCTGCAGCCCGACTTAAACAAACCGTAACACATGAAGAAGCCGAGCAAAGACGAAATGCGATCATGGCTCTCCAGGCGGATATCTCAAAAAAAGTACATCAACGTTTGGTAGGGAAAACAGTGCCGGTGCTGATCGAAGGCCCAAGTTATGAGACGGATTTGTTGTTAAAAGGGAGAAGTGAAACCATGGCCCCTGACGTGGATGCTCAGGTATTGATAAACAAGGGCAATGGCGTGCCTGGAGAAATTATGCCGGTACTCATAAGCCAGGCCCATGCCTATGACGTGGTGGGGGAAATCATGTGAATTCGGAATGCGGAATAAAAGTGTTTTACGATTTTTGATTGTAGCGAATGGACTTTAGTAACTGACTACTGCCAATGGAGACTTTGGAAGCTAAGATGAATTCGAGTAGCGCGATTTTAGACAAATATACAGAACATGTTGTAAGAATTAACAAGGAGTTGAAAGAAGTCCTCACTTCTCGAGTGAGCCTTATAGAGATTATCGGGAAACATACCCTATTGGGACATGGCAAAAGGCTTAGACCCCTCTTTTTTGTGCTTTCCTGCCAACTCTGCGACTATAAGGGAACAGATTTGTATCTTCTTTCCACTATTTTTGAATATATCCATGCTGCGTCCCTGCTCCATGATGACGTTTTAGATAATGCTGAAATCAGACGCAACAAACCTTCTGCTAATAGCTTCTGGGGTAATCATGCTGCGGTGTTAGCAGGGGATTTTTTCTACTTAACATCTTCTTCCATTGCATTGAACTCGAACAATATGCGGTTCCTGAAACGCATTACAGAAACCACGAGACAAATGACAGAGGGTCAGATTCTGGAATTAACCCATACGCATGACTGGAAAATCGGCAAGGAGCAGTACCTGGAGATTATCAGTGGCAAGACAGCTGTCCTTATGTCTGCAGCGTGTGCCTGTGGAGCCATTCTATCTGGAGCTGAAATGGAAGCCGAACAGTCTCTTGGGCAATTCGGGCTGAATATGGGAATCGCTTTTCAGATCATGGATGATTTGCTGGATTATACTTCATCGGAAGATGTTTTTGGAAAGCCGGTTGGTAAGGATCTAAAAGAAGGTAAGATCACCCTGCCTTTGATATACACCCTGCCAAAAATTGAGGCGTCTGAGAGGAATAGACTTGAGAATTTGTTTAAGGACCGCCAGGCCACTGAAGGAGATTACCGGCAACTGATTGGTATTGTGAGGAGCAAGGGGGCTCTTGATCAGATTAAGGATGAGGCAAGGGCTTATGTTGTCAGGGCGGCAGGGTGCTTGAGCAGGTTCCCGGATTCGCCCGCCAAGAGAGGTCTCCTTGAACTGAACCGGTTTATCGTTGAAAGAAAATATTGAACAGTAATTCTTCCATTATCTGAACCGTCCTGAAACGGAAATATAAGCAATTGCCAATCTAAAATAGTCAATCGTTTCTATTTTCCAAAAGGACATACAGGGTAATGACATTTCTCACAATTCAGGCATAAACCGCCATGGGCCAGTGCCGCAAGATCCTTCCTTGTGATAATTTCGCCTGCCAGAACGCGCGGGAGCAAAATGTCTAACACCGTGGCCTTATAGAAAAGAACGCATGCCGGTACCCCCAGAATGGGGACGTCACCGATGTGTCCATACAGAAACATGGCTCCTGGTAGAATAGAAGTCCCATACACCACGTCTTCCGCTCCAGCGTCTGTAATTGCCATACGGCTTATATCATCCGGGTCAACACTCATGCCCCCTGCCACTATTATGAATTCTGCCTCCCTTTTGAGCAAATCGTCGATGCATTTGACAATCTCGGCCTTGTCATCGGGTGCAAACAAAGGTTTTTTGATCTGGCAACCAAAAGATGCCAGTTTTTTTCTGAGTATGGGCGCGAACTTATCATTAATAAGGCCACTGAAGACCTCGTTTCCTGTGATAACGATCCCTGTTTTAGGCTGTGAAAGTGGCTTAACAGAAAAAATTCCATCAGCAGCCTCTGCTATATGCACAGCTTCACTCAAAGTCATCTCATCAATAATCAAGGGAATTGCCCTCGTGGCACAGACTATTTCTCCTTTTTTCACGACTGTATTTGTGTGCTGTGAAGCGCAGCAGATTGTAGGAATGAGGCACAGTTCGGTCAAGGCCTGGACATTCACCTTTAGAAGACCCTTATGTGCCGCCTTCAGACTAATTTTACCTTCCGAAGGCTGGCCATCGAAAACCACTCCTTGACCTGTCAGGGCCTTCGCAAGTCTGATGGCGGCCTCGTCTTCAGCTTGAAGCGCTTTGCCTTTAAAGCTCGTTTCATGATTTTGATCCTCACCATATAGGTAATATGCCTGCGGGTCAAAATCACTCCAACTTCGCTTTAAACACAACGCTTTCTACGCCTCGCTACGATACTTGGTGCAAGATTCAGGTATTAAACACGGATACGAAGCAGATCGCTTCCCAATGTCAGCTCCCCCTCGTATGTCTCACGGCATTGTGCTGCGATGTTGGTTGCCAGGCATTCGGGGTAAAAATGGGTCAGAAGCAGTCGTTTTGTCCCGGCCAGGCTGGCAATGCGGCCTGCCTGAGAAGGCGTAAGGTGCCCCTCTACTTCTTTTCCATCCGGAAAAGAGCACTCCAGAATCAGAAGATCCGCTCCCATGGCCAGATTCACAATCTCATTACAAAAGCCGGTATCCCCCGAATATACAACACTTTTTCCTGCCCTGTCATCGATACGGTAGGCAATACTTTCAGTCGTGTGTTTAGTGGATTGCACTGTGAGCCTAAAGTTGTGGTAGTCTCTTTCCGGGTTAATCCCGACATCAATCTCCTCAATAGTCATGATCTCGGGAGGAAGAGAGATCCAGTCAGCATAGGCCTCCTGGAGACGTTGGATAAATTCCTTTATTCCACGGGGCCCGGTTATAACAAAAGGTTTTCTTGTCTTAAATATGGACGGATTTCTGGTAACAAACAGAAGATGGACCAGATCTGCTGTATGATCTGGGTGAAAGTGAGTGATGAATATCCGTCTGATCCCCTCGTGTCTAATACCGGCCCTTGTCAACTGCCGTAATGTTCCTGGTCCCATGTCAAAGAGAATTGGATCAGCGTCGATATTAATAAGGGCCAATGAGGGTGACGCCCTGTAATTGAGTGGAATGCCGGTTCCAGAACCCAAAAGAATCATTTCCATTGTTGTATTTCCCTGGTTTGTTGAATTTTAGCCGCAATATGCGAGCAAGTGTTTTATATGTTGAGGGAACCTTTTTAGTCAACATTTTACTTCTGATTCCCGTATGCCCCCCAATATCTTACCGCACTTTTTGAGAACTTACATATCCGCCGGTGTAGGGCAGCTCCCGCCAACGGCGGTATTATATGCCACCGTTATTGGTGGGGTATAAAACCCCACCCTACAAGAAACAGGCCTGAATTTATTGAGAACTTACTGATTTTCTCCTAAAATATACCAGATGAAAGCCATAATTAGAATTGCTGGCCACAAAAATTACAAATTGCATTTTTGTCGGATCAATGTATATAATATTAAATTGAGCATTGCTAAATTAGGGTCGTAGTTTAGGAGTAATCATGGCAAAGGTTTTGATCATTGATGGCAATCAGGATGACTTGGATTCCATATCAGTGTCGCTACAGAAATTCATTCCCGGTTGCATTGTGTCAAGTGCCCAATCGAAAGGTGAAGGTATTAAAAAGGCACAGACACAATTACCAGACCTTGTCATGCTTGATATTGCTTTAGCAGAGATGGATGATTTTGAGCTTTGCAGACTTTTAAAGGCTGAGGCTGTAACGAAAAACACTCCGGTTTTCGTGCTTACAAATCCTGAGACCAGTCCCATGCGCCGGGCAAGGGCCTTGGATGCCGGCGTTGCCGGTTTTCTGATCAAGCCTGTTGATGAGGCCGGATTAATAGCTCAGATCAATGCTGCGTATAGAAAAAAGAGGGCAGATGATATCCAGCGCAAAAAGAGGGAGTTGCTTAAAACTGTCGCGCAGGAAAGGACAAGGGCTTTACAGAAGAGAACCCATGATCTTAGCCAGCGGATCAAGGAACTGAACTGCCTGTATGGTATTTCTGCCCTTCGCGAAAGACCAGGCACAACATTAGAGGAGATTCTTCAAGGGGTCGCTGACCTTATTCCTCCCTCATGGCAGTATCCGGAGATCACCTGCGCACGTGTCATAATGGGGTATCAGGAATTCAGGACGAAAAATTTCAGTGAAACCCCATGGAAGCAGACCTGTGACATCATTGTGCATGGTGAGTGGGCAGGTACCCTGGAGGTCTATTACCTTGAAAGGCCTAAAGATGTTGAGGAGCTTTTTACGGAGGAAGAGATACACCTGCTGAATGCCATTGCCGAGCGGTTGGGCAGGATTGCCGAGCGGGTACAGGCCGATGATGCATTGCGTCTTGAAAGTGAAAATATTGTAAACATCCTGAAATCTATGGAAGACTGGATATATATAGTAAATGAGCAATGCGAAATTGAATATATAAATCCGGCGCTTCGAAAAGAACTTGGCCCTGCTGAGGGAAGAAAATGTTACGATTATTTTGGCAATAGAGAAGACATCTGCCCATGGTGTGCAGCTCAGGGAGTTTTTGCAGGAAAAACTGTCCATTGGGAATGGAATCTTTCCAGGAACAACAAAACCTATGATGTTGTTAGCACTCCAACGCGAAATCACGATGGCAGCGTATCAAGGTTATCAATATTACGCGACCTGACTGCTCTCAAGAAGACGCAAAAGGAGCTTGAGGAAAGAGAATTGCTTTACCGCAGTCTCACTGAATCCGTCGCGGATGGGGTTGTGCTGGTGCAAGACGGGATCATCCTGTTTGTAAACAATGCCTTTGTTGATATGTTTGATTTTTTGGACCCTGAAGAAGTTGTTGGAATGGAAGTCGTCCAACTCTTTGACAGTGAGTTCAGGGAGCTTTTTCGGAAGGTATTCGATCCGCAGGAACGGGACGCAGATATTGGTAATCTGCTTTGGGGTATGTGCGTTACCAAAGAGGGGAAGACAATATGGGTATCAACGAACAGAAGCGTTATAAGGCTGAAGTCCAAGCCCGCTATCCTTGCTACCATGAGGGACATCACAGAGCAGGTGTTATGGGAAAAGTCCATGCAGGAGGAGGCTGAATATCTTCGAAAGGAAAATATAAAACTCAGGTCTTGTATAAAAGAACGCTATAAGTTTGGCAATATCATTGGGAAAAGCCTCCCAATGCAAAATGTTTATGAACTTATCCTGAAGGCCGCCGGCTCTGATGCCAATGTTATTATCCTTGGTGAATCCGGCACTGGCAAAGAGCTGGTTGCAAGGGCAATCCATGAAATGAGTCCAAGGGCTGACAAGGCATTTGTCCCTGTTAATTGCGGGGCCATCCCTGAGAACCTCGTTGAAAGTGAATTTTTTGGACACCGCAGGGGAGCTTTTACAGGGGCTCATATAGACAAGACAGGTTATTTACATACTGCCGATAAAGGAACACTTTTTCTAGACGAAGTGGGTGAGCTTGGATTGAATACTCAAGTCAAATTCCTCCGGGCGCTTGAAAGCGGTGAGTACATCCCGGTGGGAGATACCCAGACGCGCAAATCTAACTTTCGTGTTGTCGCTGCCACCAACAGGGACTTTTCGGAAATGGTCAGCAAAGGGCAGGTGCGTGAGGATTTTTATTATAGGATAAGCGTCATTCCCATTGTCCTCCCACCCTTAAGAGAAAAAAAGGAGGACATCCCTTTGCTTATCGAGCATTTCATGAGGATGTACATCAAGGGTAAGCAAGTACCTATCATACCCGGGAGAATTATGGAGATTTTATACAATCATAACTGGCCGGGGAATGTGCGTGAGTTGCAAAGCGTGCTTCAAAGGTATCTTGCAGTAGGAAATTTTGACTTTTTGACCATGAATGATAAATCAAAAAAAATGGAAACTCAGATTAATGAAGAGGTCGGTGATGATGTAGTGAATCTTCGTTCAGCAATGGAAGTCTTCGAGAAGCGTTTTATACTTAATGCATTGAACCAGAACCAATGGCGCAGGGGAAAGGTAGCGTCTGTGCTTGGGATCGATCCAAAAACACTCTATACAAAGATGAAAAAATCGGGTTTTATTAACCGTAAATCGGGCGATATAGCCCGAAATAAGTAAATAAATATAATTTCAACTACTTAGGCTATAAATTCGCATATTTATCAGGGCGTTTACACCCTGTTTTTGTCTCCCCGTTTCAAGGCATCTCTTTTTTCCAAATCAAGGTTCCCCATTAATTCAATAGGTTAATAGGAATAGCTTTTGTGTGGCATATTTATTGCGATTAATCACAAAATAAGAAAAATAAAAATCCAACCCTGAGACCGAAAGAGAAGCTATTTATATGGATGTCCTGGTTGCAGAAAATGATGTCTCTGCCCTCTCTCATATTGCTGAGTTGATTCAACGCCTGGGGCACAATGTAGAGAAGGCAGGGACGGCCCAGGTCACCCTGGACATAGCCAGGGAAAATGCCTTTGATTTGCTTTTTCTTGATATGTCTCTGCCTGATATGAAAGCGCAGGAGCTGATAGAGAAACTCAAAGAACTACTGCCTGATATAAGAATCGTAACCATGACCGCAGTCAGTACCGATGAACTGGAAAAGGAGATCAGAACGCTGGGTATCGTTTATTACATGTCAAAACCTGTCAGCGAGAACATCCTGAAGGATATCCTGGATCATATTTCAACAATAAAGAAAAATGGAAAGGTGTATTTAACTAGTGACCATCCATAAATGGCTATTTTCCGCAATCTCTGCGTCAGATTCGGATTTAAATCCTCGAAATACTCAAATGTATTCCTGTGGTTAAAATCCTCATCTTCCTTGACCTTGCGAAAACTATCTCATTTCTGGTGGGACACTAAATATAATTAAGGCTATGAACCAAACAATTAAAAGGAGGATCGTTTATGTCAAATCTTGTTGCACCACATGGAAAAGAAGAAAAATTGATGCCGTTGTTACTGGAGGGCGATGAACTTAAGGCTGAAACTGAAAAGGCAAAGTCACTCAAGCAGATCAAGATCACATCAAAAGAGAGTTCTAATCTTGTAATGATGGGGATCGGGGCATTTACCCCGCTGACCGGTTTCATGACAAAGGCTGACTGGCAGAGAGTCTGCGACAATATGGCTCTTACAGATGGCATATTCTGGCCTGTTCCAGTTACACTTTCCACTGATGATGAAGAGGTTAAGGCGGGTGATGAACTGGCGTTAGTGGATGATGACACGGGCACCATTATGGCCACTATTCAGGTCTCTGAAAAGTATTCCATTGACAAAGAACACGAGTGTAAATCCGTGTATACCACAACGGATGCGGAGCACCCGGGTGTGGTAAAAGTAATGGCTCAACCCAAGTATAATCTTGCAGGGCCTGTGAAGGTTTTAAGCGAGGGCGTATATCCCGAAGAATTTAAGGGTGTTTACCAGAGGCCTGCGGAATCCCGGAAGATCTTTGAAGACCTGGGGTGGACTCGGGTCGCAGCCCTGCAGCTCCGTAATCCCATGCATCGTTCCCATGAGTTCCTGGCCAAGATCGCTGTGGAGGTAATGGATGGTGTTTATATCCATCAGTTGTTGGGCAAGCTTAAAGCCGGCGATATTCCTGCTGATGTCCGCGTGAAAGCGATTCAGGCCCTTGTGGACAACTGGTTTGTCGAGGGTACGGTAGTCCAGGGAGGGTTCCCTATGGAGATGCTGTATGCCGGCCCCAGAGAGGCCCTGTTACATGCGGTATTTCGTCAGAACTATGGGTGCAGTCATCTGATCGTAGGCCGCGATCACGCTGGTGTAGGTGATTATTATGGCCCTTTTGATGCTCAGAAGATATTTGACAAGATCCCGGAGGGTGCTCTAAAGTGCCAGAACCTCAATATTGACTGGACCTTCCACTGCTACAAATGCGGAGGGATGGCCTCCATGAGGACATGCCCCCATGGAAAAGATGACAGGCTCCTTCTTTCCGGGACCATAGTAAGAAAGACTCTCTCAGAGGGGGGCGAGCTCCCGGCTGAATTTTCCCGTCCCGAGGTGGTGAAAATACTCCAGGACTATTACCAAAGCCTGGATGAAAAGGTCGAGATAAAACTGCACGGTGCTGCCACTGGGGATGTCAAGAAGTAGTTTTAATTTTGAAAGAAAGGGGGTGCAAAAAAAGAGCGTTTGTTTGTATTAATTTGAATGTTTATTTTAACTGTTTAAACAGGAGGTGTACAATGCCAAGTTTTGTGATTACAGATAAATGTGATGGTTGTAAGGGACAGGACAGGACTGCTTGTTTGTATATTTGTCCGAATGATTTGATGGTTTTGGATCAGGAGAGGATGAAGGCTTATAACCAGGAACCATCTATGTGTTGGGAGTGTTATAACTGCGTCAAGATCTGTCCACAGCAGGCAATTGACATGAGAGGCTATGCTGACTTTATGCCGCTGGGTGCGAGCGTTGTACCTTTGAGAGGTACCGAAGATATCATGTGGACGGTCAAGTTCCGTGACGGCAGCGTCAAGCGCTTTAAGTTTCCCATCAGGACCACGCCTGAGGGGTCTGCCCCGCCAGATGGCGGTTTTGGTTTTGGCTCTGCAACTCTGGATGACCAATTGCTGGCCACAGAGCCCGCTTCACTGAGGACTGATAAAGTTTGGACACTTGGGGACTAAAAAAAGGAGGTAGATACTATGCAAGATTTTGCAACTAAAGAAGTTACCACGGATCTCTTGATTATAGGCGGTGGTATGGCGGCAACAGGTGCAGGTGTTGAGGCGGCGTACTGGGCCAAAAAGAACGGCCAGAAGGTTGTCCTGGTTGACAAGGCGGCCCTTGATCGAAGCGGGGCGGTTGCCATGGGTCTTTCTGCCATTAACCAGTATGTAGGGGAAAATAGCCCTGTTGATTACCTCAGCTATGTGCAGCAGGATCTCATGGGTCTCTGTCGCCAGGATCTGGTAATGGACATTGCCCGGCACGTGAATGGCTCCGTACACATGTTTGAAGGATTTGGGCTTCCCATATGGAAGGATCCTGACGGCCAGTATGTTCATGAAGGCCGATGGCAGCTCATGATCAATGGAGAATCCTATAAGCTCATCCTGGCTGAGGCGGCCAAGAATGCTATGGCAACCCTCGATGATGATGGTGAAATCGTGGAAAGGGTGTTTGTCCACGAGCTTCTCCTTGACAAGAATGACAAGAACCGTGTAGCCGGCGCTATCGGGTTTAACGTGAGAGAGCCTTACGAGTTTTATGTGTTCAAGGCAAAGGCTGTCCTGGTTGCGGCTGGAGGGGCTGTTCATGTATTCAGGCCCAGATCAACAGGCGAAGGTTTAGGCCGCGCCTGGTATCCGCCATGGAACTCCGGATCAAGTTCCGCATTGATGCAAGAGGCAGGAGCGGAAATGACCTCCCAGGAAGTGATCTTCATCCCGGCCCGGTACAAGGACGGATATGGCCCGGTTGGAGCCTGGTTCCTTCTGTTCAAGGCGACTGCCACAACTGCGAGTGGAGTTAACTATATGGGTGAAGGCCTGGCGGAAGGCGGAGAACTCCACAATTGGCTCCCCTATGGGGCGGTCAAACCTATTCCAACCTGCCTCAGGAACCATCTAATGATGCAGCGGGTCTATATGGAAGGTGATGGCCCCATACTGATGCACACGGATAAAGCCATTGAGAAGATTGCGTCTGAAGCACCAGATGAAAAGGCGAAAAAGAGAAAAATCAAAGAGCTTGAGGCCGAGGCATGGGAAGATTTCCTGGATATGACCATCAGCCAGGCCATGTTGTGGGCATCAAAAAATGTCTATCCTGAAAAGGGACCCTCTGAGATTATACCATCGGAGCCCTACTTTATCGGTTCCCACTCGGGGGCATCGGGTGCCTGGTGCAGTGGCCCTGAGGACCTGCAGGATGATACTTCCAAGGCCGAGTACTTCTGGGGCTACAACCGTATGAGTACGGTCAAAGGCCTGTTTGCAGCAGGTGATGGCGTGGGTGATTCAAGCCATAAGTTCTCTTCCGGTTCATTTACCGAAGGACGGATTGCGGCCAAGGCAGCCATCAAATACTGTATGGAGAATGCGGATATGCCCGAGGTGGATCAGGCAAAGATAGATGAACTCAAGGCCAAGACATATGCTCCAATGAAGCTTTATGAGGATACCAAAGATTATGCAGTAGGAGATCTTCATAAGGGCTATACTTATTCTGAAGAGATCAATCCAAACTGGATAGATCCAAAGATGCTCATGTTCCGCATCCAGAAGATCATGGATGAGTATGCAGCAGGATGGGGAGCGCAATATACCTGCAGTGCAACGACGCTCAATATCGCACTGGATCTCCTCAAGTATGTGAGAGAGGATCTGGACAAGGTAGCTGCCCGTGATATCCATGAATTGATGAGGTACTGGGAAAACAATCACAGGCTGCTTATTGCCGAGGCCCATGTAAGGCATAAACTGTTCCGTGAGGAGACCAGATGGCCGGGTTACTATTACCGAGCCGATTTCAAGAAGATGGATGAGGGGAATTGGGGGGATGTATTCGCAAACTCCAAATATGATGCAGAAACTAATGAATGGGAGATGATCAAACGGCCTATCATCCGCTTTGTGAAAATTGAAAAGGTCGTCGGTATGGTATAACTGTATTTATTTTTAAACCAAAAATGTTCCAGGAGCCTTTATGGCACCTGGAGCATTTTTTATGCGGGGATCATTTAGATGGATGCCCTACATAGCCCATTCGTTTTTTTATTAATTCATCAATCTCATCCCTGTGACCTGTCAAAAATTTTATCATGTTTGCTGAGTGCGCGGCTATTTTAGGGATGTTTCCATTTTTTACAAGTGAGCCCTCTATCAGCATATTGTGTGAATGCAAATAAGATATGATTGTATCTTCTGCGTCAAGTTCTACCTCGAAGCGATTTTTAAGATAATCCAGCCAGTCTCCGAATTCTCTGGGGTGATCCAGGTGATCCTGGGAAATATGGGCCTCGAGACATAACTGGAATGTCATTCCGGGTAGAAGGCCGGAGCCCCCGAGAAAATCCAGTGCATGGGCCAGTTCATGTGTTAGGGTCGAATCATGTATGTTCGGCGTAATCGCTATATAGATTGTTTCGGGGTCTTTTTCCTCTGTCTTCATAGGATTGACAATGAGACCCGCTGCCTTGTAATGCTTACCCTCTAAATTTCCTTTATCAAAAGATTCCAGCGCAACGTATGTCGCGAAATCTATAAATTTTATCCCTGAAATCTCGGTATTACCGGTGAGCTCTCTAATGTCCAAGGCATCTGCCATTTCCTTCGATCGCCCATACTTGACTTCCGGAAGGGACGTGATTTTTCGCGCGACATCTTTTTTTAGTTCTTCGGATTGTATCAAAAAAAGCTCATCCTCATGGCCCAGGTGACAATTTTTAAACTTTTTTCCGCTGCCACATGGACACGGATCATTCCTGCCTATTTTTTCCATTATCGCCTCTGATTTAAGTGGTAATAATAAATACTTTTAGCGGGGCATAATCGTTATTTTCATGTTTTGCTCGTTCTTGCCTAACTACTCCTCAATTATTCCTTTTCTTAAGGCATCATTTGATTTGACGGGAAAGGGGTTTGTCTTGCCGGTATCGGGATCAAGCATATGACGATATGATACGTGACGATGGTAATTGTTCCACATCCAATCCCAGCCTTTCACAAAATAAGGACATTCATCATTGAAACATACGTACAGGAATTCACATGCCCATGTTGTGCATGCGCCAAACTCCACTTGTGTGCCAGCCCATTTTTTCATCTTCTTCCCGCAATGCGGGCAGATTGGGGCCTCTTTAATATCTAGCATACTTTATCTCCACGTAAAATTTTGCTTATAAGATATACACATTCGAGGTGTCTTATCAAGTTATAAAATCGAATAGAACAATAACGCCAAAATACGCTTGCATTTTACTTTACAGCTATGCTATGAAATTAAAAAAATCTTGGCAAAAAAGCCATTTTTTTTTGACTCTTAAGGAGGGCTTGGTGGTGGAAGAAAGAGATGTTATGGAGGTTGATGTGCTTTTTGTGGGCGGGGGTGTTGCGTGCCTTAGCGGGGCGCTCCATCTTGCGAATCTCATAAAAGGGCACAGCGAAAAGATAGAGCAGGGAGGAGAGGGCAAAAAACTGGATGAAATCACGATTGCAATACTGGAAAAAAGTGCCTTTGTGGGCTCTCACAGTATTTCAGGGGCTGTCATGGATCCGGTTGCCCTTAAAGAGCTTGTCCCTGATTTTTTAGAAAAAGGCGTGCCTGTTGAAGGTGAGATCAAAAAAGAGGAGGTATGCCTGCTGACCAGGAATGGGCGGATTAAGTCCCCCATAACACCGCCGCCTCTTAATAATCACGGTAATTACGTGGTTTCCCTTTCAAAGTTTACAGAATGGCTGGGTAAACTGGTTGAGGAGAGTGGCGTTGATATATTTCCTGGTTTTGCAGGTACAGAGGTCCTCTACGATGATAACAGGGTGATCGGTGTCAGGACAGGCGATAAAGGAATTGATGCGGATGGAAGCAAAAAGAGCAATTTTGAACCAGGAATCGATCTGCATGCCAAAGTCAGTGTCTTTGGAGAGGGAACAAGGGGGAGCCTTGCCAAGACCCTTATCAAGAAATTCAAGTTGGATGAAGGGAAAAACCCTCAGAGTTATGTGGTGGGTGTCAAAGAGGTGTGGGAGATCGCTGAGGGGAGAATTGAACCAGGACACGTGATCCACACTATGGGATACCCTCTCAAGAGTAATACCTATGGCGGGGGTTTTATTTATGGAATGAAAAATAACATGGTCTCTCTTGGGTTGCTGACAGGCCTCGATTACGAAGATCCCTTTCTTGATCCTCACCGTGAGTTTCAAAAATTCAAGCTCCACCCTTTTGTAGCTGATCTATTGAAGGATGGGAAACTGACCCAGTATGGGGCCAAAACCGCTCCTGTGGGAGGGTATTTCTCTATTCCTGAACTTACATTTGAGGGGGGGCTCATTGTCGGGGATTCGGCAAGCCTGTTCATAAGCCAGAAGATCAAGGGAATTCACGTTGCAATGAAGTCGGGTATGTTGGCTGCAGAGACGATTTTTCAATCCCTTTTAAAAGATGACTTTTCGCAGGCAAGCCTTGAGTCCTACAAGAACGCCCTCTATGGCAGCTATATCTCGAAGGAGCTTTACAAGGTGCGTAATTTCCATCAGGCCTTCCAGAAAGGCCTATGGATTGCCCTGATTAAGGCTGGGTTCCAGTATATTCTGGGTGGCAGGATCTTGAAGGGCCGGCTTCCCACCAAACCTGATTTTGCTCACCTGAAAAAGGTTGTAGATGTTTACGGTACGGATTCTCCCACGGATGAGCAAAAGGGGGTAATTAAATTCGATGGTAAGCAAACATTTGATAAGGAAACGGATGTCTATTATTCAGGTACAACCCATGAGGAAAAACAGCCTGCCCATCTCAAGATATTGGATCTTGACATCTGTTATACCAAATGTACTGAAGAATATCAGAATCCCTGTATCAGCTTTTGCCCTGCAAATGTCTACGAAATGGAGATTGATGAGGAGACCGGCAAGCGTATTATGAAGCTCAACTTTTCGAACTGTGTCCATTGCAAGACATGCGATGTAAAAGACCCATATGAAAATATTACATGGGTGCCTCCAGAGGGAGGAGGAGGTCCGAAGTACACAATTATGTGACCAGCGAGTTAAGTAGGGAGTAGCGAGTAGAAGTCAGTAGTATTGAAATGCGTATGCCTAACCTTAATTGTTGAAGTTTAATATATTCAAAAGACCCGAGGAGGATAAGTATGGCAAACACAGACACCCAGAGTATCCTGGTGGTCGGCAGTGGTATGAGCGGGCTAACTGCCGCTATTGAGGCAGCAGAGGCGGGCTACGATGTCTATATAGTGGAGAAAAACCCCTATCTGGGGGGGAGGGTGGCCCAGCTTCATCATTACTTTCCTAAATTGTGCCCTCCCTATTGTGGACTGGAAATCAACTTTCGCAGGATCAGACAGAATCCCAGGGTACGTTTTTTTACCATGGCTGAAGTAGAAAAGATTTCCGGAGAGGAAGGAGATTTCGATGTCACCATTCGATTAAATCCTCGTTACGTTAACGAGAAATGCACTGGTTGCGGCAAATGCGCCGAGGCCTGTACCATGGAAATCGAAAATGCCTTCAACTACGGTATGGATAAGATCAAGGCCGCTTATCTGCCACACGACATGGCTTACCCCATGCGGTATGTGCTGGACCCGGCCCTAATAAAAAGTGATGAGGCCCAAAAGGTTAAGGAGGCCTGCCCATATGATGCGATCGACCTGGATATGGAAAGCAGGGCAGTGGAATTGAAGGTGGGCTCTGTTGTCTGGGCAACGGGATGGAAGCCCTATGATGCCAACAAGCTTGATACGTATGGATTTGGCCAATACCCGGATGTGATCACCAATGTCATGATGGAAAGGCTGGCCTCCTGGACAGGACCAACAAAGGGAAAAATTGTTCGACCTTCCGATGGCAAGGCGCCTGAGACAATAGCTTTTGTTCAATGCGCGGGTTCACGGGACGAAAATCATCTCCCTTACTGCTCGGGCATTTGTTGCCTGGCATCCATGAAGCAGGCCACCTATGTGCGTGAACAATATCCTGACGCCAAAATATATATCTTTTTTATTGATATTCGGGCCACGGACCGGTTGGAAGACTTTTATAACAAGGTCAAGGAAGATGAAAATATCCGATTTTTTAAAGGTAAAGTGGCCAAGATCACCGAGGAAGATGGTAAGGGGCTTGTTCTGAGGGTTGAAGATACAATGACCGAAGAGCTGCATGAGATTTCCGCTGATCTGGTTGTGCTGGCAACAGGTATGCAGCCCAATACATCTGAGTCCCCTCTTCCCATTCAGGTCCCCTATGATGATTATGGGTTTATGGTTTCCCGAAACGGTAAACCCGGAATTTACGCTGCAGGTTGTGTAAGAACGCCGACTTTTGTTTCAGAAGTAGTCCAGGATGGAACGGCAGCAGCCCTAAAAGCTATTCAATCGGTTGTGAGGAGGTAAACTCAATGGAAAAAAAGACCGCAGTCTATATATGCACGGGATGTGGCATTGGAGATGCCCTTGATACGGAACAGCTCGGCAAGGTGGCTACTGATGAAGGCAGCATCCCCATTTGCCGGATTCATGCCAACCTGTGCAGTCAGGAAGGTGTGGACCTCATTAAGAATGATATTGCCAATGAGGGCGCCAATACATTGGTAATAGCAGCCTGTTCCCATAGGGTGATGTATGATGCGTTTAACTTTGAAGGCTGTATTGTTGACAGGGTCAATATCCGGGAACAGGTGGTCTGGTGTCAGAAACCAGGGGATGAAGACACCCAGATGATGGCAGAAGACTATCTCCGAATGGGCATGGCCAAGGTTGACAATATGGAGTTGCCTGAACCATTTAAGCCTGAAGAAGAAATATCAAGGGATATCCTTGTGGTTGGAGGTGGACTGACCGGGATGACATCGGCCGTGGAAGCCGCAAAAGCTGGCTGTTCAGTGGTTTTGGTGGAAAAAGAGGCCCAACTGGG
>MVDB01000173.1 GCA_002050025.1 Desulfobacteraceae bacterium 4484_190.2 | reverse complement strand
TATATACTTGTTGTTTGTTATTATATGTCTACTCTTGCTGGATTTATCGAGAATAAAATTAAACCCTCGCCAGTTAAAAAGCATGGATATATAGCAGTAAGTTTGTTCCTAAGGGGGCGTCGATACATTAAACGTCTTATCTCAGGATTATCATTCATATTGTTAAGCGTAAGATATAGAAGTAATTATATTTTTGCTGCTATCTTAGAGGCATTTGGTGAACAATTAATGCCTTTTCAGTGCGTTAGCACAGGTGTCCTGTAGCATGTGTAGCCATATGTAGCCATATAACAATAAAGGATATGGCAATGATTATCACAATAAGCTTTAAAGATGCGTAACAAGTAGTCTGTGTTCACAATAGCCTTGTTATCGATACCTGCTGATTCGTTCAATTAATTCTTTATTTTCCAGTCTTCTTTCATGGTCGGGATCCTCTATCGACTCTACAGCTTCAATGGAAGAAATATAATAGCTCGGAAAGTCTAAGTATCGCGCACCCATTATAACCAGTTTTTTATACCAGTGGTACGGCTTGAGGCTGCCTACAATATAAGATTGCTGTGCGATATAGGTAAAACAGGTATGTTCGTCTCCGTTATGCTCTAATGTAATCTCTTTATCCACATATCCATACCCATTCCCTTCGAACCTATCTAACTCATCCTTGTGTTCAGGGTTCAGTTTGTATATCGCACCGCAGACCAGGTCCGATTCATGACCCCCACTAATTCAGCCGAAGGTACTCTTTCCTTCAGTCTCAAAGGGTGGAGATTTGAACCATATGCAAAATAGTAAATCATGTGTATCAATGCCTTGTGGAGCTTGCGTCCATCCAGGGATATGTCATATCGAAGCTCCTTAGGTCATGTTTAATCGTTCAATGCGGACCCGTACGCTGGGTAGGGTAAGGAGAGGGAGAGAAAGACTCCCCCTTGCCCGAATCTAATGCTGCTGCTTTTTTCTTCTGAGTTTTGTTCCCACTAATCCTGCCAAGCCTGTAACCAAGAGAAGTATGGTGGCTGGTTCTGGGACTGGTATGGTTGTCGATCCTGCAAAAAAGTTGTATCCTAATTTTTTCTTTTTTTCATTGTGTTCGGTTGCCCCTTGTTAGCCAAAAACATATAAGCGGCGCCAAACCAGTGCAGCAGAGACTTCCGTTTACAGTTACATGAAATGCGGGGCAAGAACCGTAAAAAAAACGCTACGCTGTTTGGCGTCCGATGTGACGTGATGGTTCGGCAATTATGCCGAATGAAAAAGAAATGATTAAGATAAAGTACCTTGTGTTATAGTGCTATTTCTTTTTCTTGCTAAGTTTTATGCCTACTAATCCAGCTAAACCAGTACCGAAAAGAAGCATAGTTGCTGGTTCAGGAACTGGAGCTGAGCTATTTGCTATAGTAAAAACTATTTTTTTGTTTAAATCTAAGTTGAGAGAAATAGAGTTAGAGGTCCCGTAAGCCTTTAATGATGTAATATTGTCATAAAATACTGGATCAATCGTGACAGACCACGTATTACCACTAATCTCTCCAATAGTTCCTCCATCACCTAAATATTGAACATACTTCCATCGACCTTCAAAAACATTATCAGTAGAACTTTCGGTTAATTCGCATTGGTCATCCGTTACCAATACTGAAGGATCCGATGTGCTTCCAGCGATAGTAATATCCCACTCAACTTTGCTTATGGTATTGTCACCTACGCTACTGAAAATTGTATTAAATGACAGACCGTCACTACCTTCGTAAAAGAAAATTTGCCCCTGTTTCTCTACGGCTGTCGGGCCATTATGAACATGATTTTTAGCGTTGTACCAATCATAATTTTCAGCTCCTGAAAGATTGCCACTATAGGATTTAATATTCCCAAGTATATTGCCACCTTGAGAGACAGATATTGTAATAGCATTCGCTATCCCTGTTACTCCAATCAAAAATAAACCGGTTGCTAAGATTGATAAAAGTTTTTTCTTCATTTTTTCCTCCTTTTAGTTGTGTTATACCCGGCCAACCCCGCTTGACCGAACGTTTTAATAAGTGGAAAATTTCCATATATTGCCTTAAATATGCACGGCTATTGTCCATATATTAAGGTAATATAGAAAATTCTTTCCTCTTATGATTATATCATTCCGTTTTTCCACATATTGTGCTATTTTCACTCCCGTTATGGAAAATAAACGCAAATTTCGCCCATATCCAAAACTCAAACTGATGAACCAGGTCTGTGAGGTTATGCGGTATCATCATTACGCATACCGCACGGAACAGACTTATTGTCAGTGGATACTGCGATATATTTATTTTTTTGGCGGCAAGACGCATCCACGGGACTTGAATTATCGTGACGTGGAGCGTTTCCTTTCTGACCTGGCGTCAAAACGCAAGGTATCCGCATCCACGCAGCGTCAGGCCCTTAATGCCCTTGTCTTTTTGTACCACCGCGTACTTGATAAACCCCTCGATGGTAAAATCCAGCCGGTTCGTTCCAAAAGAAAACCCAAACTGCCAACCGTGCTTGGCCGGGATGAAATACGGTTGTTTTTCAAGCATATCCACGGGACTCATGCCCTTATGGCCAAACTGCTCTTTGGCTCGGGCCTGCGTCTCATGGAATGCGTCCGGCTGCGCATCAGGGATGTGGATTTTGACCGTAAGCGCATCCATATCCTTGGGGAAGGGGATAAATGGCGAAGCACCATTATTGCGTATCTAGTCATTCCTGAGCTGAACAATCATATTGAACGTGTCAAGGCCCTCCACCACCGTTATCTTGAAGAGGGATTCGGCGAGGTGTATATCCCCGAAGCCCTGAGCCATAAATATCCGAATGCCAAAAAGGAAACCGGCTGGCAGCATGTTTTTCTTGCAAAAAAACGGTCCATATATCCTCTACCGGCTGCGGACGGCGGCATCATGTAATGGATCAAGACTGCAGCTCCAAAGGCAGGCCTTGAAAAGCATGTCATCTGCCACACCCTGAGGCACAGCGTTGCCTCTACCATGCTGGAAAATGGCGCGAATATCTGGGTCTGAAAGGAGTTCCTGAGTAAGGCATGCTGACGTAGAGACCGCTGAACTTTATACTCATGTTCTGGATAAGGATATTGCACGCATAGCCAGTCCATATGAAGGCATAGACGTGTAATCAAACCCGTTTGTTTCCAAAAACAATGTAAATGCCCTCTCGCCTATTACCAGCCAGAAAGCGCCGCAGAAGTCAGGAACATCAGCAACAGTGCAGGCAATTTAATCCAAAAGGAGTTTACAATTTTTGAACAGAAGCAGGGAATAAAGTTTTAAGGGTGGTATAACAGCCAGCCATTTCCTCCCAGAATGGTTAGCAATAGAAAAAGCTTATAAGGATACCTCCTCTCCCAAGGATTGTTCTAAATTTTAATTTTTGTATATTTAAGCAAAAAATATGCCATTTTATTTATAAGACATTATGCTGTTTTAATTGTGATTTTTTTTTGGCTCCGGTTTTGCGGCAGATGCTAAAGAGGGAAATTTTTTTCTATTTTTGTTGATTAAATGCTAACATGTTGATTATAACAATATTTTATTATGTAATTTTTTTCTCTTAAGGGAATAGTTTTTCTTTTATGGGATAAGCTATCAGGTTCTGAAAATTTACGACATGATCTGAATATCCCCTTGTTCATTATCGCATTTACCTCACAACCTCGCTCCTGAATATAAGTTCCCATTTCTTAGCGAATATTGCTCAACGGTAACAAAGTTCACAATTATAAGGTAAAGTTTTTTCCGTAATGGTAAAATTTTACCATATGATAGAGTGCTCTTACCCTTCAAGATTGCCTTGTCACTATCTTCTCAGTTTATAATTACTTGTTTTTATATCTAAATTGTAAATAATTCGGTTTTGCGCCCTTTTGGCATGTCCTGTGCATCCATACTTAATGGGTAATCCGATGTTTAGTTTACATCAGGCTCTTGCTTGTCGGGTCGGTTGGGTTTGCCGTGCTCCGTCAAATTCTGAAAAATCACAACTGCCAGCGTTACGTATACTGTCTCACTTCTTTTCAGGACTTAGGGCACCAAAACGTAGAGGCATCCTTAGTAATTGTCACAATATTACCTTGAATTATGTATGCCGAATACGACGAAGGCAGAGCATTTTCGGCAAACATTGCAATCGTGTATTCAGGGTATCAGGAATTTATAAGCAGTCTGGCATCCAGGTAATACTTATTCACAAGGGGGAAGCTGCACATGGAAAAGAGGAAATCAAGAACCTGTGTCGCGTCAATAATCATCTGGTTGGGAATAATTTTTTGCGCTCCGGCATACAGTGCTACCTGGTACGTGGATGCTGATGCGCCGATTTGGGGTGATGGACACTCTTGGTCCACTGCCTTTAAAAATATCCAGAAGGCGATTAATGCGGCATCCGAACAGTGGACCGTGTGTTTCAGCCCTCCGGACCAGATCAAGGTAAAGGAGGGCACCTATTATTTGACCAGTGAGATAGTAGTCAACAAGGTGGTCTCCATAGTCGGTGGATACAATGATCTCGGGAAATATGACCCAGTGAAACATCCCACCATAATAGATGGTCGCGACCTGGTCAGGTGTATGAATATAACTCAACCGTGTACCATTAAAGGTTTTATTATAAGGAACGGGAACTCTGCCGCCTCAGGCGGCGGCATATATGTGGATAGTAATCCTGTTTACTGTCCCATGCTTGATTTTTATCATGCGCCCATTATTAAAAACTGCCGGATATTAAACAATACCGCCGTTACCGGAGGCGGGATATATGATAATGGCTCGGATATTATAATTCGTAGCTGTATCTTTCGGAATAACAGTGCAGTTACGGGCGGGGCCATATATCACGTATCGTCAGGGCTGACTATTGAGGAATGTGTTTTTTCAGACAATGAATCCACAGGCGCCGGATCGCTCGGCGGTGGCGCAGTCGGTGGGTACAGGCATAATTATACAACGCAAAAGTATGCTTCCATGACCAACTGCCTGTTTCACCATAATGATTCTGCAAGCTGGGGAGGTGCGGTTTCCTATACTCAGGTCTATCCTACCATAATCAACTGTACTTTTGCCGATAATAATGCCGCGATAGCTGGAGGAGCCTTCCACGGAAATATGAATTCTGAGGCGCCAAACGTGGCAAACAGCATATTCTGGGGAGATTCTCCTGATGAGCTGGATATTGTAACCAGCAGCCCTAACCTGTCTGTTAGATATTCTGATGTCCAGGGGGGCTGGACAGGAGCCGGGACAGGGAATCTCGATGATGATCCTGAATTTATCAGCATCCTGAATTATCGTCTCCGTCCCCAGTCACCCTGCATTGACACAGGGAGTAATTACATGGGACCTGATAATGACCTTGATGACGGTTCAAGGCCTGTTGACGGCAATGATGATGGTATAGCTACCTGTGATATGGGTGCCTATGAACATTCGGTGCCTGGTGATTTCGACAGGGATTTCGACATAGACGGGCGTGATTTTTCCCGCTTTATGCGTACTTTCGGTTATGGTCAGGGGAATAAGCTGTACTACCCGGATGCGGATTTTGTCGGCACTGATGATCAGATTGACGAAAACGATCTTGAAGTTATGGCCGCCAAATTCGGCAAAGTTTTTTAAATCGCTCAAACCTTCCTAAAGGGCTCCCGATGCGCTGAATATTCAGCTCAATACTGCCTTCTGTTTGTACCGCAGCCTGCGAATGGAGCCTGGTAGCTTCCCTGTATGATCTAGCGCTTCAATTGTCTGAGAGAGGTAAGCACCAGACTCCTGCGCAGTAGATGCGGTGCCCCGCGAGCCAGTGCCCCTAAAACTGTGTTATTTTTTTGCAACTGCTTTGAACGCGGCGTACAGATCTTTTATGCGCCTTCGAAGTTCTCTGATTTTCTTTGAGTCTTCTTCTGAGCCGTAGCGTGGTTCTGTAATGGAGTAGATGTCATTGTGCAGGTTGTCTATGTACACATCAACGGACCTGCACCACTCATCAGTGCACACGCTTTCAACATTCCCGGCATTTTCTATCTCTTTTTCCAGGATATCCAGACTCTTTTCCAGGTTTGCAATATATTCGCGATTGGCGTTTACCATTGCCTCTTCAAATCCGATATTAAGTGCCATGGTCGTCTCCTCCTTTCATGTGGTTTTGATCATAAAAATTGATATTTATTAACTGGGGCATTTTTATGCCTCATGTCGAACGGTTCGGCGGAGCAATGCAATAGTTTAGAGCAATAGTAGGGTATCATAGAGATAACCGACTTATGTTTAAGGTTTTTTTTGTTATAAATAATCACGCCGCATGGAATGTCAATATGGAGCTGATAATTGGTGTTGTCTGTAATTCATGGCGGGGCAGTCATTTTATGATCAGTTTTGACAATAGATATTAGTCAATTGAGTATTTGGTCCGTCTTAAATGCCCGTCTGAATCATTTGGGTGAGATCGATGATGATTTGTGCGTCTGTTTGGGTGTAGAGGAAATAAGCGGGCAGCCTCTGGGATGTCTTGATTATCTCTTCCTTACTGCGTACATTCAGATGTCAATGTGCGTTCATGCGTGTCCCTATCTGTGACAAGTTTGATTTGAGCGTTTTTAAAGAAACTGGAGAAAGAGGTCTGAATCCATGCCGGATGATTCCGTTGCCCCGAGCGGCAAACATAATGAAATTTGCTCTGA
>MVDB01000172.1 GCA_002050025.1 Desulfobacteraceae bacterium 4484_190.2 | reverse complement strand
ATGGGGAAAACCAAAAAAGTTCCCTTCGCCTGAAGAAATTACGCATACGCCAGGCCGTACCATCCGGAGAAATTCTCTGGAGCTTGAACTTTTACTGCCATGGTGAGGCGAGAGTAGAATATCGCTCTTGAGAACCCGACCGGCATTTGAAACGAGGACCTCTTCACCCTGATGCTCAAGGTCACCTGGAAACAGAAAAGACTTCCCCCCATACGAGATTTTGAGTACAACCGAATTATTATTCAACCTTGTCCCCTTGCTAAAGAGCTCTGTTGAATGTGTATGCGGCAAAGGGTGTATGATTTCCACCTTGACTCCGTTTATCTCCCTGCCACCTGCAAGATCAGAGGGGAGAAACTTTTTAATTTTTTTAGATTCGATAATAGCCATCAGCTCCTTGAAAGAGGCTGTTTCTACATCATCACCATTATACCAGAACTCCTTTGGGTGAAAGTTCCTGGCTATGAAACGAAGTCCATTCATGTGGTCGGCCTGGGGATGGCTTAAGACCAGGTAATCGATGCGGCGGATCTTTGAATGCCAAAGGTATGGGGCTACCACCATTCTGCCGACATCAAAGTGGTCGCGTGGAAAACCACCTCCATCTATTAGCATCTTTTTCCCCATAGGAAATTCAACAAGAGCCGAATTAGCCTGCCCAACATCGAGAAAAGTCACTTTCAATTGTTTACTGAATCCTACCGAGTATGTCCAATAGCCAATGTCAAGCAGGATAAGGAGAACAAGGGCCAGGATTCCTTTTTTTGCCCACGGCCAGCGCTTAATGAAGAACAAGAGGAGCATAAGCGAGTAGAACATGAGAAATTCGGAGAAGGTGGGAGTGATCACCCATAAATTGGACCAGGGGAACCCTGCCCAAAACCGGATGATTTCCATCATTGCATGTAGTCCCCATATGCCCAACTGGAGAAAAAAACCTGCTATTTCAAATGAAAAGGGTAGCACTGCAACGCAAAGTAATCCGAACGGCAACACCCACAGCCCCAGGATGGGCACGACAGTCAGATTTGCCGGAATGGTTACAAGAGAAACACGGTGAAAGTAAAATATGGTTAGTGGCAGCAGAAAGATCGTAGCAGAAAGGCTGACCATAAAAAGGCCGATGAAATGAATATACAGGCGCTTAAAGATGGTGCCTTTCGTTTGTGTTGTCTCTAATGGAGAAGGAATTTTATTTAAGAGAGGAGGTGTCAGCCAGAGAATACCGATCACCGCTGAGAACGAAAGCTGGAAGGATATACTGAAGATGGCATGGGGGTCTATTGTCAGGATGACTAAAGCAGCAAATGCAAGGGTAGACCAGACGTCTTTTTCCCGTCGCAAAATCAAAGACCAGAGAAATATGAGGGCCATAATCATGGCCCGCTGGCCTGATATCTGATACCCGGCAAGAAAAGTGTAGCCGATAACAGGTAGACATGTCAAAAAGGCAGTCATCCTTAAAAGATCTGTTTTAAGGGGAAGGTTGTACGATCGGGACAGGGTCCATTTGAAGAGAAAAAAGGTTATCCAGGCCACAAGCCCTATATGTAGACCTGAAACTGCAAGTACGTGCCCAAGCCCGGTCTGATTAAAGAGCTCTCTTAACTCCTGATTGATATCCTGTCGTTCACCTAAGATCAGTGCCCGGGCGAGGGCATAGTCCTGGTCATTGAGTCGTTTCCTGAAAAAATCCCTTACGGGTCGTTGAATCCTTTCTATAAATCCACGGGGAAATGAGAGGTGACCGTGTCCCATGGGTACGATGCGTCTACCGTCTGAGGCAGATGCGGCGCAGGTAAATCCCTTTAGTCTCATGGCCGACTCATAGTCATATCGACCTGGATTGTTAAAATTTTTGAAGGGCCTTAACCGTGCAGGAAAACGGATTCTTTCCCCGGGCCTGACAGTAGGGATATGATTATATATGCTCACAAAAATGTTATCGTTGACAGGGATTGTCTTGTCCTCAACAAACAACAGATCCGCTTTGACCTTGAGCCTTGCCATGTTATTGATTATCTGTATTGGCTCAAGGACGGTGCCCTCAATTGTGGCCTTTGTACGCTGGGTTGCAAATGGCATGAGTCGGGATGGAGAATGTTTCCCCTGTTCGAGCATCATTCCGGTGAGAAAGAATGCGAGGAGTAAACAGTAAAGTTTTAATCGGCAGGGAAGAAAAAGGTATGCTAAGAGAGATAAGGCCAAAGAAAGGAAAACCGGAATTGAAAGATCCGGGTAAGAGTGCAGTGCTTCATATGAGATAAGTATGCCCCCTGTGAAGGATAAGAGCATTGGTATAAGGGGGCGATGTAACATTTTACTCTTTTTCACGCCATATAGTGGCCCCCAGGTTTTTAAATTTTTTTTCCAGGAACTCGTATCCCCGATCGAGATGATAAATGCGGTGGACTTCAGTTTTGCCGCCTTCTGCAGCTAAACCGGCCAGGATAAGGGATGCGCTGGCACGCAAATCAGTGGCCATAACCGGAGCAGGTAGGAGACGCTCTTTGCCCTTTACAAGGGCCTGACTGCCGTTGATTTCTATATCAGCACCCATCCTCTTGAGCTCACTCACATGAATAAAGCGGTTTTCAAATACGGTCTCTCTGATCATGCTCCAGCCCTTTGCAATACACATAAGGGACATGAACTGGGCCTGGAGATCTGTGGGAAAACCAGGAAAAGGTGTGGTTCTGATGTCCACGCTTTCAATAGTATCAGGTCCTTTAATAGAAATACACTCGCCCATTGTTTTTATTGCTGCGCCCGCAGACTCCAGTTTTTCTATAAGCGCTCCGAGATGTTGGGGACGGCATGATTCGATTTCTATATCACCTCTGGTAATGGTTGCTGCGATCATAAAAGTTCCAGCCTCAATCCTGTCCGGGATGATCGTATGTCGGGCCGGCCGCAGGCTTTCAATTCCATTGATAACGATAGTGTCTGTCCCATCCCCTTTAATGTCGGCTCCCATGCTACGTAACAGGTTAATGAGGTCCTGGATTTCCGGTTCCCTCGCGGCATTTCTTAGAGTGGTTTGACCTCTGGCTGTTACAGCGGCCATCATGATGTTTTCAGTGCCAGTTACAGTAGGCGTGTCAAAGAAGATGTCTGCCCCTTTTAGACGATCAGCCTGGGCATTTATGTACCCCTGATCCAGAAACATTTCCACGCCCATGGCAGACAGTGCCTTCAAGTGCAGGTTAATGGGTCGTGCACCTATTGCACATCCTCCTGGCAATGATATCCTGGCCTTACCATATCGGGCAAGGAGAGGGCCTAAGAGGAGAATTGAGGCCCTCATAGTTTTCACCAGTTCATAAGGAGTTTCATAACTGTTGAGATTGTCGGAATTTACCTCCAGGGATCCTTTTTTATCGCGAAATGCGACCCCCAATTTTGACATAATGCTTTTTATGGTAACAATATCTTTGAGATGAGGGACATTATCGAGGTGATGCCAGCCCCCGGTCAGGAGACAGGCTGCAATAGCGGGAAGGGCTGCGTTTTTTGCGCCGCTGATTTTTACTGTTCCTTTTAAGGGGTTGCCGCCTTCAATAATTATTTTATCCATGGGTTACCACCAATTTACAGATTTTAATAATGATTATACAATGAAAATTCTCTATTCACCAAAGAATAATTACAAAAAAAACTAATGTTGTAGTATACAGGAGTTATGAAAAACTGCACAAGACATTAGGAAGCCTGATTATCTCTGGCCCGGACCTGATTGGGAAAGAAGGATTATGGAAATAAAATTTGTCGCCGATTGTATGCTGGGCAGGCTCGCCAAGTGGCTTAGGGCCCTGGGCTATGATACCCACTACCAGCGTTACTACAGACCAGGCGACATTGAACATCTCGTGAAAGAGGGGCGACTCCTCTTGTCCCGGCACAGGGGGGCAACGGATCATTATACCAAGGCAGTGTTGATCCATGCGAATGGCGTAAGCGGCCAGATAGCCGAGATGAAAGAAAGGGCACGTCTTGTTCCTGTTCGATCAAATTGGTTCAGTAGATGTTTAATCTGTAATGTGCTATTGACAGAGACCCGGAAAGATGCAGCCCGGGGGAATGTTCCTGAGTATGTGTTTTATGAAAACATGGCAGGGATCCGGTTCTGCCCTTTGTGCGGCAGGTACTATTGGCCAGGCAGTCACCGTAAAAGGATGATAAGTCAACTTGAAGAATGGGGTTTTTAACAAACAGAAATCCCTTTGGCAAAGGGTCACCACACCTAAGCCCCGCCGTGCATTCATGTCCTATCTAAAACGATCCCTATTTTTTTTTGGCTGCTGGTTTTTTCTTAGCGGCAGGTTTTTTTCTTGCAACCGCTTTTTTCTTAACTGCCGGTTTTTTTCTTGCAACTGGTTTTTTCTTAGCGGCAGGTTTTTTCCTTACAACCGGTTTTTTCTTTTTCGCCTTGGCTGCTGCAGCTTTGGCTTTTTTAAGCTCTGCCTCTAATTTTTTAATCCTGCTTTTTGTAGCTGTGACAACTTTGCTGGCCGTTGTTAATGTTTTCTTGGCAAGCTTTAATCTAAATTGAATTTGGTTAGCAGTCGCCATACATTCTCCTTTGGTTTAGGGTTAATAAAAGTTTCATTAGTGTAAGATAATAAGTATGAAATGAACACAAGTCAAGAAAATATGTGCGATTAATGAAAAATTAATGATAGTAGACATAGATATTTCGTTAAATATAATATTGTAAAACATTTAGTTCTGTGATAAGAATTAAATCAATGTGGATTGTGAAGTATATTTTTTGGTGAAAGGAGGTGAGATTTATTAGGTTGGTTCATTGCCCGTAACATTATTTTATAAAAAGGAGGGTAGACATGGCTGGAAGTACGTACAAGATTATTGAACTCGTTGGAACAAGTGATCAATCGTGGGAAGAGGCTGCCAGGACTGCAGTGGAAACGGCCTCAGATAGCCTGAAAGATCTGAGGGTTGCCGAAGTGACTAAATTGGATCTGACTATTGAAGACGGCAAAGTAACCGCTTTTCGGGCAAGGATAAATGTTTCTTTTAAGTACGTGAA
>MVDB01000171.1 GCA_002050025.1 Desulfobacteraceae bacterium 4484_190.2 | reverse complement strand
CTCAAATTATAATCCTCGAAATACTCAATGTATGGATGCCTGTCCCGCTTTATTTAAGCGGGGTGGTTAATCCCGCCATGGCGGGATCGCCTTCCTTGATCTTGAATCCCGCTGTAAGCGGGAAACATTTTGAAACTGCCTCAGTTTCATAACAAATATTCGGCATTCACGTTTTGTAATGCATGGAAAATATTTCCCTTTATCTTTCTGTTAGATCTGTAAAAATGCTTGAGCATATTTTTGACTTCCTCTCTTTTTGAAGAACCAGCAGTTGGACAATCCAAACTGATCTCAGGCCAATCCATTAACTGCGCGTAACGACTTATGATATCCTCATCAACCAGATAAAAAGGTCTGATTACGGTTAATTTCCCCCCAAAAAGACTCTGGACAGGCATCATGGTGCTGATAGAGGCCCCATAAAAAACGTTTAAGAAAAAAGTTTCGATCAGATCATCCTTGTGGTGCCCAAAGGCGATTCGATTGCATCCAACCTCTTCAGCCATTTGAAATAACAGCTTTCTCCTCAAACGGGAGCAAAGAAAGCAGGGGTTTTCACGGTTTTGTGGCCCATGGGATTTTGGGCCAATATCGCTCTTAATGACTCTGAACTCAAAGCCATTCGCTAAAAAGAATGATGTCATCTGATCAGCCGAATTGCCGCCAAACCCTGGATCCACATGCACGGCTGTAATACTATAATCAATGGGTACACGTTTAATCCTCTCCTTCAAGAGCCACAAAAGTGCAAGACTATCCTTACCACCGGACACAGCCACCATCACGTGATCCCCATCCCTGATCATATCCTTGGTATGGATCGCTTTTCCAGTGAGGCGTTTTATTTCTTTGGCAACATAACTCACACTGATTCTCTTTCTCCAAACAACTTTGTCCCAATCCTTACAACATTGGCGCCTTCTTCAAGAGCTACTTTATAAGAATTAGACATGCCCATAGATAGATACTTCATCTCAATGCGGGGAAGACCCATCTCCTTGATTTCTTCAAAGAGCTTTTTAGTCTTCTGAAAGTAGGGCCTGGAGTCTTCCGGGTCACCGGCGAAGGGCCCCATAGTCATGAGGCCCATAAGTTTTATATTATTCAGCGCCGACATTTCCTTGGCCAGAGAAATGGCATCTTCCGGCATCACACCCGCTTTTTGAGATTCTTCACCGCTGTTAATCTCCATAAGAATCGGCATAACTTTGTCAATTGTTACGCAGGCCCTGTCAATTGCCCTTGCAAGTTTTATGGAATCCACGGTCTCGATCAGGTCAAAAATCCTAACCGCCTTCTTGGCCTTATTGCTTTGAAGATGCCCAATCATGTGCCATTTCACTTTTTCACCAATGACCTGAAAAGCCCTTTCAGCCTCCTGAACGTAATTCTCCCCTATGATCTCCAAACCGACCTCAACGGCCTCCAGGATCTCCTGGGGAGTTCTCGTCTTGCCTGCTCCCACGAGGCTTACTCCTTCCGGCAGCTCCTCTAAAATCTTACTCACATTTTCTTTGATCATGGTTGATCTCCTTTTTTTTCCATGCTAAATTGATATCTGGATCTTGCACCAAGTATCGTAGCGAGGCGCAGAAAGCCTTGTTTTTAAAGCGAAGTTGGAGTGATTTTGACCCGCAGGTATATTACCTCTATGGTGAGGATCAAAATCATGAAACGAGTTTTAAAAGCAAAGCGCTTCAAGCCGTAGTAGATAGTTGGTGCAAGATTTAGGTAATACTTCAATTCTGGGGATGTGTAAAGAATTCTGATACAGAAAGGATAAATGCCATGACACATGAAGACGCGGGACATTATGCCAAAAAGCACCCAGCCGAACGTAACGTGAAACCGGAGATTACTGAGGCTATAAAACAGAGGGCTTCAGATGGGGTGATATCATGCGCGGCAGCCCATAAAATTGCAGTCGATCTGGGCGTACCGCCTGAGGAGATTGGTGTTGGAATAGATCTTCTTGAACTGCGAATTGCCAAATGCCAGTTAGGGCTCTACGGATTTCGACCGGAAAAGAAGGTTATCAAACCGGCGGAAACCGTATCAGAGGAACTGGAAGGGGCCATAAAGGAATCCCTTGAAGAGAGGCGGCTTTCGTGCATAGCCGCCTGGGATATAGCGAAAAGGCTTGGGATAGCCAAAATGGATGTTTCCTCAGCCTGTGATGCCATGAAAATCAAGATGTTTTTATGTCAATTAGGCGCTTTTTAACATAGTTATGAAGAGAAAACCAAAAAAAAGCCACTATCCTTTGCCCAACCGTAAGTTCGGCATCATTTTGAGGATAGTGGCTAAAATTTTCTGTGATTAACAACTACAGGAATTTCCGCAACTGGCACCCATGTTCATTCTGGAGGAAATATCAAATCCAGCACCCATGTATGAATTAACATAATCCACCTTGATAGGCTTTATTTGTTCATACAACCCCTTTTCGATGATATAAGTAAGGTCCCTGTCATCAAATACTTCGTCTTTATCCCCTGGCTCATCCAGAGCCATGCCCAGTGAGGGCCCGGCTCAGCCGCCCTGGGAAAGGACTATCCGAATGCCCGGGATCTCTTCTTTGTCCTTTAAAAGTTCTTTTAACTTGACGCTTGCGTTTTCCGTTACCTCAAACATTTCTGCCTCCTTATAGGTTTATTCTTTTTATGCATTATATATAAGATATGCACCAAAATCCGATTGTCAAACTTATATAGAGGCATGATATAAGGAAAGGTTACAAGTATAATTAGAAAGGTTCCTCTGCCAGTCGTTGTCCCAGCCATATCAAGACCTTATCAAATTCAGATCTGAGCTCTGCCATTGCCTTACCACGGTGGCTCACACGGTTTTTTTCCTTTGATTCCATCTGTGCAAAAGTTTTTTCCAGGGGAGGGAAATAAAACAAGGGATCATATCCGAAACCGTTTCTGCCAATCGGCTCTTGTGTTATATGTCCATCGCACCTTCCTTCGTAGATAAGAGCGGGTCCCGCTGGCACAGCGATTGCTATAATGCACATAAAAGAAGCGTCTCGCTCTTCCACATCCTTCATAGCCTTGAGCAGTTTAAGGTTATTTTCTCTATCGGTGGCATCCTCCCCGGCATAACGTGCGGATTTTACCCCTGGCATCCCGCCCAAGGCCTCTACCATCAGACCGGAATCATCCGCAAGCGCTGGCACACCAAGCACTTTCGCCGTAAAGGCCGCCTTTTTATAGGCGTTATCCTCAAAAGTTGCTCCATTCTCCTCAACCGAAGGAATGGGCCCAAAATCCTTCAAGCTCTTTATTTCAATACCACAATCAGCAATCAGGTCATTAAATTCATAAATCTTACCTTCATTTCTGGTCGCTAATACCAGCGGTCTATCAAGTATCATTTTTTCCTCTTTATAAATACAAATAGCTGCTCTAAATCATAAAATTGCTTCATGATCCTACGTGATTATACATCAAAATTGCGTCCTGGCCTCTGGGATAAAAGCTTTTCTTGATTTTGGATGGAGTGAACCCATGTCTTTTGAAAAGCCTTTGCGCAGCCACATTTTCTAAACCCGTATACAGAACCACTGTTTCAATTCTAAGTTCCCTGGCCTTCCTTACTACCTCACGTATGAGGGAATCACCAATACCCTTTTTCTGTTTTGCAGGTTCCACAGCAATGGCCAATAGTTCAGCGATCTGACGATAATCCCACTCTCTCTGGTGTCGACCAAGCATGGCGAATCCAACAGGTTGTTTTTCCATCAAGGCCAAAATGGTTTCGGTGGTGCCCGACTGAAACCAGCGTTCCAGTATGTCTTCATAAGGTCCATACCGGGAAAAGGCCTTTTTGCTCAGGCTGTGGGCGAATTCCATATCTGATTCTTTGGCCGCCCTTATTGTGATCTGAGTTCTTTCGAGTTTATCTTTCATCAAGAATTAGATTTTTCCAGAACCGGCCATGAACTCGAAAAACCTGTTTTACCGCGTTGTCAAGTATCTCCTCGTCTGCTTTAGATAGTATGGCGGCAATATCAGTTTCGGACAAACCTGCCAATTCTTGCAAAACCATCTTAACCGAGCTCCTCAGGCCTTCCAGATTGTAGCCTCCCTCAAGTGTGATCACAACTTTCCCATCGCAGCATGCCTTCCCAATATTCAGGATGGACCGGGTTAATGCTGCAAACCCATTTGTAGTTACCTCCATGCCACCCAGGGGATCGTCTTCAAAGATATCAAATCCGGCCGATACCAAAATCAACTCCGGATCAAATTCAAGCGCTATTGGCTTCAGTATTTTTTCAAAAATACCCACATACTCTCCATCCCCATGGCCAGTAGACAAAGGCACATTTACAGTAAATCCCTCGCCGTGCCCCGTTCCAGCCTCTTCAAAAGCACCGGTACCAGGGTAGTAAGGATATTGGTGTGTTGAAAAATAAAGGATGGATGGGTCATCTTCAAAGGAATGCTGCGTACCATTTCCATGATGCAGGTCCCAGTCAGCCACAAGTATCCGTTTGACATTATGAAATTCCTGGGCATACCTTGCCCCTATGGCTACATTGTTGAAGAGGCAAAAACCCTTAGCACAGCTTCTCTCGGCATGATGTCCAGGTGGTCTCACCAATGCAAAGCCATTATCCAGTTCTCCAGTTATGACCATCGAGATTGCCTGGCACAGTCCCCCTGAGGCCAGGAGAGCCGCCTCATAGGATCCTGGGGAAGTGGAAGTATCAGGGTCCAGGGAACTGAAGGGCTTACCTTCTGTGGCCGCAACCCTGTCAATGTATTCCGGAGAATGAATCAATAAGAGCTCTTTCTTTTCGGCCTCTCTTACCGGGACTTCTTGAAAGCGTCCCGCCATGTCAGATTCTTCAAGCATGGCATAAATTACTTCCAGTCGCTGGGGGCTTTCGGGGTGAAAAGGCCCTGCCTGATGATTCATGTATCTATTATCCTTTACAATACCTGTTTTTTTCATTTCTCTACTCCAAAGAATTTCCGGTTTATTCTTTTTCATTTCTCTACTCCAAAGAATTTCCGGTTTATTCCAGTTAGTGGTTGGCCGAAAACCCCATTATACTGAAATAATAAAAGGTTAAGACGCATTTGATGGCTGTGAGCTTAAGATCTTCACTTCCGTAATTCGGCACTAAGGCCTTGTATTCACATCTTTTATTGGGTTTTCGTTCAGATAATAGTTAGCAGATAAA
>MVDB01000015.1 GCA_002050025.1 Desulfobacteraceae bacterium 4484_190.2 | reverse complement strand
AGGATGAGCACCATGGTGAGCATGAAAAGGGCATCCTGGGTGAGGGTCCGGCCTTTGCCGTCGTCCTCCGGCAGGAACATCTCACCCTTTGCCCGCGCTGCATCATCTTTCTTGAAGATAAGGGCCATCAGGAGTCCGGTGATTACTGCGAACAGAATCGCGCCAATGGCCCTGGCCAGCCCGAGCTGCCAGCCCAATATCCTCGCTGTCAGGACAATGGCCAGCACGTTTATGGCTGGGCCCGAGTAAAGAAAGGCCGTGGCCGGACCAATGCCTGCGCCACGGGTATAAATCCCGGCAAATAAAGGAAGCACTGTACAGGAACAGACTGCAAGAACAGTCCCCGAGATGGATGCCACTGAATAGGATAATATCTTACTTGCCTGAGCCCCAAAATATTTCAGGACCGATGCCTGGGAGACAAAGACGGCAATGGCTCCGGCAATGAAAAAGGCTGGGATCAGGCACGTCAGGACATGCTCCCGGGCATATTCCTGGAGCATCATAAAGGCCTCAAGCCCCGACTGCCGTATAATGGGATTGCCCCATGGAATATAGTAGCAGGCAGCAAAGACCAGGATAATAAGCAGTAACTTGGTTCGTTCTTTCATAACAATTTTTCCTTACAGATATTGTGGTATTAAACGAAATAGTAACTCAGGTTCAAAGTTCCATGGTTCACGATTCAAGGTTAACTGATGATAACTGCACAGTTTTGCGATATCGAGGTGTGACACATTATGCGTAACTGCTGTCGTTCATAGGCTCATCAACTATGTCAACCAATATGAAAAATGCCCCCCCCGCCGCTCGAAGATGCCGCCTGCGAAGCGGTGAGGCTAAATCCCGCTTTCAGAGGGAAACCCTGAACTGTAACCCTGACAACCTGAGTTACAATTTAAGTGAATCGCGGCTAATCATACAGGTCAAAATATATTATCAATTTAAATAAATATATAGTAATTTAGTTATATATAAAGCATAAAAAATTTTATCTTTAACATATGTCCTCGCGTCGAAAAGTTGGAAGTTTTTCCAAAAGAGCAGCGATCTGCTGATCATCCTCAAGCCAGTGTTTCAGATTCCCCAGGATGTTAGCCACATACGGGCTGCTACTCCCGTCGGCAAGATGATAGTTCACCCACAGTCCGTCTTTCCGCGAACCGACCAAAGCGGCATCTTCAAGTAATTTCAGGTGCTTAGAAACAGCAGGTTGAGAGATCTGCAATGCCGACTGCATCTCACAGACACACATTGTCTTATGTTGCAGCATCTTTATGATTTTTATCCGGTTTGGGTCTGATAGGGCCTTCATGACCCTGATAAAATCTCTCATGATATGTTCCTATATTACTATATGGAAATATAATAAAGACTCTATTTTTTTTGTCAAGGTTTTATTGAGAAATTTCAACTGGGAACCTCCCATTAATTTTTCATTTGAAATCCAGCCTATTTTGCCTTACACTCACCGCGTATAAAACGGAATTTATTATTACTCAATCACGCTGCGTGGAGAACTATGCCCTTTTTTCTATTGTTAGCAATTATTTTTCTTGCTTCTTTCATTCTCACCATGGTGGGATTGGGGGGTGGCCTTATATTTTCTCCCCTTTTTGTCCTGTTAAAATTCCCTGTCACTACCGCTGTGTCAGCATCCCTCTTTCTAAATGGCATTGCCGCCATTTCTGCTGCAATTATATTTTTCCGGAAAAAAATGGTGGATGTGAAAACCGGTTTGCCTCTGCTTATCACATCAACCCTTTCTGCCCCTTTGGGCGCAATGATTACGGCTCGAATCAATATTCAAATTTTCACCGGCATTCTGGCCATGGTTATTATTGTGGCTGCAATACGCATGCTTTTTTCAAAAAAGGTTGAGGCAGAAGGTACGGCAGTGAGTTCTGCCCGCAGGATTATTGGCGGGGGTTGTATTGGCGTGCTGATAGGGTTTATGGCCGGACTGCTAGGTATTGGAGGAGGGGTCTTTATTGTGCCTCTTTTGATTTATGTCCTGAAGGTTCCGACTAAGACTGCTGCTGCGACATCCATCTTCATCGTGGTCTTTTCTTCATTCAGTGGTTTTGTAGCCCACATCTCCCTTGCCGATACAGACTGGAAGTTTATACTCACAGCGGCAGTATTTTCATTTGCAGGCGGACAGTTGGGATCAAGAGTTATGGCGGAAAAGCTGAAGGGGCGTACCGTACGCCGGATCTTTGGCGTTGTACTGCTGTTATTCGCTTTTAAACTTATTCAAAGGACCTTTTTTTAGTCACATGATAACCTGCTTTCCATGTAAGTCCTCATTAAATAAGGGCTATATCAAAAAAATCCCCCTCAATCCCCCTTTGCAAAAGGGGGAGGCATTCGGAACACCAGAATTTATTGAGATGTTACCTTTCCATCAGGTTCTGGCTTTTTATCAGTGAAGTATTTCCGCCAGATCTTAGAAACAATAAACCAGCCCAGAAAAACAAGAAAGATTGAAATAATAAACCAGAAAACAGCGCCTATAACAACATCTTCACCATTATAGGACTTAAACTTAAAAACATATCCCCGCCCAAAGAGCTTCAGCAAATTACTTGCTTTATAGACCTCGTTCACATACGCTAAAATGCTTAAGATAGGCAGGAGCCTGGTCATGAGTCTGATCAAAAACCCCTCAAAAAAATAGTCGTAATACGCCTTATTAAGTTCGGCTTGATCTATGTTTTTTGCAAGCGATTTAGCTTTTTCGCGGTCCTCACATTTCATGGCCTCTTGACGCACATTATGCCAGTATTCAAAATTTTTTTTGAGCTCTTTATATCGTTTGGTAATGAATGCCTTTGTCAGAACCTTTGTAATCATAACCGTGATAAAAGCGATGGTAAATATTGCAAAGGCTGGACCTAAGGAATTGAGGGGGGCAAATATGAGGTCAAGAAAGGTCTTAATGTAATGTACTAATATCAGTATGTTGAGCCACAGACCATCTAAAAAATCTTCCATCTTCAGTGAAACCAATTTAAGAACATTATCTGTTTTTATTCCTTTTTATATCTCACAGAGCATACAGAGGCACAGAGAATATTGTTTGAAAAAAAACTCTGTGCCTCTGTGAGAGACAATAATAATTTATGATTTACGGTTACTCGTCACTATTTATATCCAGATCTCAATCTTGAAGAACCGGAAGAACAGGAAGAAAAGCGTAATAGCCAATGTCCACTTCAGAACCTTTTCGCTGAAAAGTTTCTGCAAACGACTACCGATCATTCCCCCAACAAAACCGCCAATGATAATGGAAATGCCAAGCCATAAATCAGGCCAATAACCATTCATCATATATCCGATAAAAGAACCAATACTACTGAAACAAGTACCAATGAGAGAAACCGGCACAGCCACATACATGGGTAGGGCACCCAGGGTGGTCATGGCAGGGACCAACAGAAAGCCACCGCCAATACCAAATGACCTGGAGACGATCCCGATTACAAGGCCAAGAATACCGAAGAGAAGTGGATTAATGGAGAAATCTTCACCCCAGAATTTGAACTGATAATCGGTTATACCTGCCTTTACAGGTTCAATCTTGCCCATTTCAGCAGAACGCCCTTCCGCCTTGGCCTTCGCGACCTCGTCATTGAACTTTTTCACCATGGCCTTAATATTCTTTCTCTTTTCCATGACCTTTGGTGAAAGCTCATAAAGGGTCCTGATACCCATAATAACAACAAGGACAGCAAGCCACTCCTTATATGTCTTCATGGGAAGATATTGAGTAGCATATTTCCCAAGCCAGATAGAGCCCAGTAAGATGCCAACGCCGAAGGAAAGGCCGACAGGCCATGCCACACGCTTTTCAACAACCGCATAGCGATAAAAGGACCCCAGAGGAGAGAATAGAGTCAAGGCCACGTTTGATGAACGAAGCACGTTGGCCGAGTCAATGCCGAGAGGTCCTGCAGTGTGTACTACCATGACCTGGAAGGCTGCCATGAGCATTCCGCCGGCAGCACCTATCATAGAGAAGTAAGCGCCGACAATAATAGCGCCGATGATGATCCAGAGAGGGTTCATATAACGGAAGCCCCTGCTCAGCCAAAAGCCTTTGCCTTCTAGGGTATATGTCCCGATTTTCTCGCCATTTACTGAGACATCGAACTTGGTATCGGGTGGCGTGTGACGAAAGGTCTTAAAGGATGCTTTGAATTTTCCTGTGGCCTTGTCGAATTCTATTGATGTTCCCTTGTCCCAGTAATTTCCGCTCTTCCCGTAATCGGTCAGAACACTTCGGGAAAAGATTGTGACTTTACCCTTTTTACTGCCTTCCTTATTAATCACATTGATGCCATTTGACTTTTCATGAGCATACTTGAAAAAATTCCACGCCTTCTCACTCCCCAGGTCGCCTAACATACCTTTGGCTTCGGCATCAAGTTTGTCAAACTTTGCTAACTTGAACATGGTGGTCTTATAAATGCCGGGCATGAAAGATGGTCCGCCGAATCTTTTGTCAGCAACTTTGCCAAACTTTTCCGGATTGCTTGTCAGCACATAACCGAAGACAGGTATCCGTGTTTCTTTGTCAAAACCGGCCTTCTTTCCATCCTTTGCCAGTCTTTTTGTCTCATGGGGACCCGTTGTGTCCTTCGGGGCAAAGTCGGTTTGAGAGGAGACAATAACATACAGGTCCTGACCTGGGGCAATGCTCCCTTCAATAGTTACAGTATCGCCGGCTTTGTATGTATCGGACGATAATTTAGCCTCTGCAAAGGCGCTGCCGGGCACTGCCATAAAGACAGCAACCGCAAAAATTAATAGTACGCTTAATAACGGTACAATTTTTTTCATTTTCTCCTCCTAAGTTTTCCTTCTAAAGTTATGATTAATAAAATCCCTTATCCTCTAAAAATACCCCCTTTCTTTAATATATTTTTAACACTATTTTTTCAATTTGAAATATCTAATTGCCAACAGCGCACCCAGTTCACTGCAGACAATACCAATTGCCAAAAATAACACAAGATCCCACGGACTGAAAAGAGATTCACCTATTAGATAGATGAACAGTGATGTAAAAACAGCAGTTGTAATGATTACGTTCAACATACCTGCACTCATGGACGATATGTGTTTGTGCTTTAGCTGATCTCTGGTTTTGTCCAACAGGGAATACCCTGTTATTGCAGTATTGAAAGCTATTATCCATGGGATGAACCTTACTGCCTCAAAAACATGTAGAAAGGTATTTAAGAAAAGGAAGATGAGGATTGTGCCAATTACACCAGCGAGGATAGAATAGACAAATTTACCCGGTAAATAAAAAAAGTGACTATTTTTGAAAAAATTCACCGTAGATATCATTTAACTTCTTACCAAGTATGTTGACAGGTTATGAGAGTTTACCTGAGATTCAAGAACATATTTTTTCTGCAATATACTTAAAATGATATTAATGTCAATAAAAATGTTTCATTCGGTGCTATATTTAGGCCCTTTAACCTTCCTAACGTTTCATAACCGTTGAACTCGTGAACGGTTACAACGTTTCAGGCCTATACCAGTGAAGTGGGGGGGTCATTTACGCCAATATTCCGGTACCAACAGGACAATTACTGTATAGATCTCTAAACGTCCTAACAACATACAAAATATCAATATCCATTTTCCTGCTGCGGGTATTGAAAGATAATTCTGTACTGGCCCCACTATACCCAGGCCGGGGCCGACATTACCAATGGAGGCGGCAACCGAGGCAAGGGCAGAGACAAAGTCAAGGCCAAGAGATGCCATAATCAAAGTAGCAACAACAAAAAGACCCATATACAGAATGAAAAAGCCCCAGATGCTGCTAAGGATATGGGCAGGGACCGGTTTGCCTCCCATTTTTACCGCAGTGACAGCGTGGGGATGGATAAGATGAAAGATTTCCTGGTAGCCATGTCTGACAAGCAGCATGACACGCATTGTTTTCATGCCGCCGCCAGTTGACCCTGCCATTGCTCCAAGGAACATACAAAGGACCAAAATGTGCTTGGACAGGGATGGCCATGTGTCATAATCTGCCGTGACGAAACCTGTGGTTGTTATGATGGAACTGACCTGGAATGCTGCATAGCGTAAGGCACTTGAAAGAGAGCTATAGACCGAGCCATATATATTTAGGGTCACTATAATTGTGAGTACTGCCACCAAAAGAAGAAAGACACGACATTCCAAGTCCTTGCCAAATACTCCAAAATGCCCCTTAATGAGTTTGTAATGAAGAGAAAAATTTATGCCCGCAAAGATCATGAAGAGAATAATTATTACATCAATATATGAGCTGTTAAAATGGGCAATGCTCCCATTCCAAGTTGAAAATCCGCCTGTTGGCATTGTGCAAAAGGTATGACAGATGCCGTCGAAAAACGACATCCCGCCCGCAAATAACAGGACTATTTCAAGCACAGTGAGAAGGAGGTAAACTTTCCAGAGGGTTTTTGCAGTCTCTGATATCCTGGGCTTTAATTTGTCCACAACCGGGCTGGGGATTTCTGCCTTGTAAAGTTGCATCCCGCCAATCCCCAAAAAAGGGAGGATTGCAATGGAAAGCACAATAATGCCCATACCACCAAGCCACTGGGTCTGGCTTCTCCAGAGAAGAATTCCCTCTGGCAGGCCCTCAATATCGTTCAAAATGGAAGCGCCAGTGGTTGTAAAGCCTGACAGGGATTCAAAGTAGGCATTTGTGAAACCGGGTATGCAGCCCGAGAAGAGATAGGGGAGCGTTCCGAATAATCCTGCCATTACCCAGCCAAACGTCACAATTGCGATACCGTCACGGTGGTTCAGATGGGGACTTTCTTTTTCCCTTGTTAAGAGGAAGCAAATGAGTCCAACACTGGATGAGATAAGCATGGAAATGAGTAAAGCCGTGGTACTTCCATCATCATAAATCAGGGAGACTATCAATGGAAAGGCCATGGAGATGCCGAGAAAAAGAACCAATATGGCAACGAAGCGTGTGATGATCCTTGGATGCATTAGAAGTATTCCAACTTTACTGTGAGCAGCTTTTCCAGCTTGGGAATAGCTTTTTCAAGAGTAAATATGATTAGTCGGTCTTTAGGTATAATGACACTGTCGCCACGGGGAATGATGATCTCTTCACCGCGCACGATCGCTCCGAGGATGGCCCCTTTGGGGAACTTTACTTTGGCTAAAGGGACATTTACAATATCCGACGTTTCCAGGGCCTCGGCCTCGATAGCCTCGGCATGTTCCCCTTTCAGCGGGGCCACAGAGATAATCTTGCCACGACGAATATATTGAAGGATTGCCCTGACCGCTGAAAGCCTCGGGCTTACAACAGTATCGATCCCTATAGCTGAAACGAGCCGAATATAACTATGTTTGCTGACGCGTGTAATAGCCTTTTTTGCGCCGAGGCTTTTTCCAAGAAGCGATATAAGAATATTGTTTTCTTCATCCCCGGTAATGGCAACTATAAAGTCCACATCCACGATGTTTTCTTCCTGGAGCAGATCTTTGTCTGTGGCATCACCATTGATTACAATCACACGCTCAAGCTTTTCAGCCAAGCTGGTACACTTTTCAGGGTCCTTTTCAATGATCTTTGCGCTGATACTGGTCATATCCAGGGCAGTGGCAAGGGCCGTGCCTGTCCGCCCCGCTCCGACGATGATGACCCTCCTCAGGCTTTCTTCCTTGATATCGAACAGTTTAAGGGCTGAGTCTATCTCATCATTTCTCACGACTAAGTAGACCAGGTCATCAACCTCGATTGTATCCTGGCCCCTCGGGATAACCACTTGATCTTCCCGCACAATTGCCCCTACAAGAAGTTTTCCTTCAAGATCCCTGAAGGATATCAATTGACGTCCGATGAATGGAAAACCTTTCGGCACAGTCAACCCGATGAGCTTGACCCGCCCACCAACAAAATCAATAACATCAGAGGCGCCCGGAACCTTCATCAGGCTAAGGATGGTTTCCACCATTGCCGACTGAGGGTTGATTATGTGATCAATGCCAAGGAGATCCTGACCGAGGAGTTCTTTTTCAACCAGGTACTCTTCATTTCTGACACGGGCAACCTTAAGCATGTAAGGGTTCAGGTTCCGGGCGAGCAGGCAGGAGATCAGGTTTACTTCATCGCTATTAGTGGCAGCCACCAACATGTCTGCCTCTCTGATTCCAGAATCTTTAAGGGCTTGGGGGCTCGTACCTGAAGCCAGGTACGCCTGGACATCGAGATTATCGGCAATCCGTTCAATCTTTTGAGGGTCCTTATCAATAAGGACTACATCATGGTTTTCCTCAGAGAGTTTTTGGGCAATGTTGAACCCCACTTCGCCCGCACCCACAATGATGATTTTCATTGAAATCTCCTTTGGGAAGGTTCTTGTGCATACGCAATCTTTTTTTAAAGGAGGAGAAAAAAAAAGTCAACCTGCCTGATATCGATGGACGTAATTAAAAAATCCAGAGTTTTTTTAGAAAAGTATAGGCCCCCTTGATTGTTGAGTCCATTTCTATGGACAATAGGAATGCACAATGATATAGAAAGCACTCTAACTGGTCCAACGAAAGTAAGAGGACCTGTTCGGCTAAATCCAATTCTTAGGTACTTCGTAGACGGTCACGGGTTCAGAGGTTCAAGGTTCCATTCTCGTCCCCGGACTGCATTTGGAATATGTATTTATGAGAAAAGAGTCATCTTCGTCATGCCGAATCCAGAATTTGTACCCAAATTGGCAATTACTTGTGAAAATGTGCCTTTTTAATGAGTGCCTTGGGTTTTCAATATTTTCTTTGTCCTTAACCCTTGTATGTGACTCCGCAAGGCCAGCGTCACTTTTTTGATCAAACTGGCAGCTTCGGTGGCCAGAGGCGGCGCTGAACGTTGAACCCTGTCGAAGATCACGTCTGAAGCAAAGCGGAAGCGGGGAACCTGTGAACGGTTATGATATTATTGATCTTGTAGTGTGGGTTGAGAGGCCTTGAGGTGGAAATGAAGGTATTTTTTCGGGGAGATCATGAAGACAATAGGGCATCCTTATAAAGTAAACCGTTTTAAGGAATACATTGACAGGTTTTCCGAGGCGAAAATTCTTGTAATAGGAGATATCATCCTAGACGAATACGTCTGGGGTGATGTTTCCAGGATTTCTCCGGAAGCTCCGGTCCCTGTTGTGAAAGTCAATCGCGAGACCAAAATGATGGGTGGTGCAGCGAATGTAATCCATAATATCGCAACCCTTGGGGCAAGGCCCCTCCTTTGTGGGGTAGTGGGTCAGGACCGCACTGGCAAAGCAATAATAAACGAACTCAATAATATGGGGCTGATCTCCGATGGGATCGTGGTAGAGCAGGGCAGGCCAACGAGCATAAAGACACGGGTTGTGGCACGCAATCAGCAGGTGGTTCGTTTTGACCGAGAGACCCAAACAGATATCATGGCTGAAAGCATAAAAAGTCTTCTGGCTTTTATCGGAGAAAACCTTGATAGACTCGATGCCATCGTGGTGGCCGATTATGGTAAGGGTGTGATTTCTGCCTTGCTAATGAAGGGCCTGAGAAAATTGATCCACTCCGGTCCAGGTGAATCGGTTAGAATTGCCGTTGATCCCAAGACAGGCAATTTTGAATATTATCATGGGGTTGATGTAATCACCCCAAACCACCATGAGGCAGGGGTATTCTGCCGTTTTGAGATCGTGGATGAAGAGACGCTGGTGCGGGCCGGAAAGCAGATGCTCAAGGAACTCAACTGCCGCTCTGTGCTCATAACCCAGGGGAAAGATGGAATGACACTTTTTGAAAATGGTGGAGAGATAATTCATATTCCAACCGTCGCCAAAAATGTCTTTGATGTGACAGGAGCTGGTGATACGGTTGTCAGCACGTTTTCTCTGGCGCTGGCTTCCGGACTTGACTTAGAATCTGCGGCTGTATTATCAAATTACGCTGCAGGTATTGTGGTTGGTGAGGTAGGAACTTCCACTGTCAGTGCAGAGGAATTGAAAAAACTTTTAGTCAATCATCAAGCAGGAGCGAAGCGACAGCCATGAGCCAACCGCATGAGCCGGACCCTGTCAAGCTCATATCAAGCCTGTTCTCACCTGAGAAAGGGATAATTGATAAAGTCATCGGGGAAATATCGAAGATAATTGGTTCAATAGACTGGATCAGCCCTGAACTCCTTTTTGACCGTACTAAATATTATGCCAGGGAAATGGGATGGCCCCTCCACCGCCGTTTCATATCTTTTTCCCAACTGGTCCCTGCTGATCATCTTGTTGAGATAAAGCTGAAAACAAACGGGATTGAAGAGCAACATCGCCGGGAGGGAAACAGGTTGGTCAACATTGACCCCGGTTTTATATCTCCTGAAAGGTTAATCCTCGCTACGGGAAAAAACTATGTGCACCGTGTCTATCTGTCAAAAGGGATTTATGCAGACCTCACGTTAATTTTCCAGAAGGGAAGCTTCAGGCCGGTTAAGTGGACATACCCCGATTATGAAACATCGGAACTCATCGGGTTTTTTAATGAGATCAGAAAAAAATACATGGAACAGTTGAGGGAGATGAAACGCATTGATTAAGAGCATGACGGCATACGGCAGGGGGGAGTATCATTTGGGTGATACACAGTTTATTGCGGAGACCAGGTCGCTCAACAATCGTCATCTGGATATCATTCTCCGGATTCCAAGAAATTACCAGGTCCTCGATAAGGAGCTCAAAGACACAATTTCTTCCAGGATCAGGAGGGGCCGCGTAGAAGTGTCTGTGCATATAGAAAACAACGGTGAAGAATCCCCTTACAGCCTTGAGCTGAATGTGCCTCTGGTAAATTCCTATATCAAGATTTTACATCAACTGGCCGAACAGTTTGACCTTGACAAAGTAATCCAGGTTGACTCCCTTTTACAGATGAAAGATGTACTTCTTTTCAGGCCTGAAGAGGTCGATATGGATAAGGTAAGACCTGGATTCCAGCATGTCGTGGAGCAGGCCATTGATTCTCTTGAGATGATGAGGGTCAAAGAGGGAGAGGCTATTGAGGCCGATTTTGTAAAAAGACTCGATCTGTTGGAAGAGTATGTCAATGAGGTGGATAGAAGGGCCCCCATTGTTGTTGAGGAATACAGGAAAAGGCTTAAGGATAGGATCGATCATATCATTGAGGATGTAGCTTTGGACGAGAGCCGGATCGCCCAGGAGGTGGCGTTTTTCGCCGAACGATCGGATATTACAGAGGAAATTGTGCGAACCAGGAGTCATTTGAAACAATTTCGGGAATACCTCTTAATGGATGACGCCCTGGGGCGAAGGCTGGATTTTCTGATTCAGGAAATCAATAGAGAAGTGAATACGCTCAGTTCAAAGGCATCGGATGCACTCATTTCCAAGGTGGTCGTGGAAATGAAAGCAGAGCTTGAAAAATTGCGAGAACAGGTTCAGAACGTGGAATGAAAGGAGATATCCATGAGCCCCAAGCTTGTCAATATTGGTTTTGGAAACTCGGTTGTTTCCAGGCGAGTCGTTGCTATTATTTCCCCAAACGCTGCTCCCATTAAGAGGCTCCGTGACGAGGCCAGGGATGAGAAAAGGCTGATCGATGCCACTCAGGGAAGGCGCACCAGATCGCTGATTATTACGGATAGTAATCACGTAATACTGTCTGCAATTCAGTCTGAAACTATTGCCCAGAGATACAGTCCCAATTGTACGTTAAGTGGGGAAGAAATAGAAGAATAGATATGTCAGGGAACCTCTTTGTAATTTCTGCACCGTCCGGGGCAGGGAAATCTACCATCATCAAGGCCCTCAAAGAGAGAATCGAAGGCCTTGGGTATTCTATCTCCCATACCAGCCGCAAGCCTAGGGGTAATGAAAACGATGGTATCGACTATCACTTTTTAAAAAAAGAGACCTTCAGGAGTATGATCGATGCGGGGGCATTTGTGGAGTGGGCTCAAGTTTATGATGATCTATACGGCACGTCCTTTTCAAGCCTTGATGGACAGACCGCCTCGGGGCTTGATGTTCTGCTGGATCTGGATACCCAGGGCGCAAAAAACATCAAGAAACATTTCAAAAATAGTGTGCTTATCTATGTGCTACCGCCATCTTTAGATGTCTTGGAAAAACGGCTGATGGCGCGCGGAACGGATGATGAAACAGTCATAAAATCAAGAATGAAAAAGACCTCCAATGAGATCAAACAATGCGTGTGGTATGACTATATAATCGTAAATGATGACCTGGAAAAGGCCATCAAAGAAGCCCAGGCCATTATCCTGTCTGTGCGATGCCGAACTGATCAACAAGCACCGATAGTTAAAGAAATGTTTGACGTTCCATTTCCCTAACCTGCCTATTATTCCAATCCAAATTCTATTGAAACCAAAAGAAACTACGCGAATCTGGAACATGTCATTTTACAATTATGTGACAAAACCAGCATTTTTTTTGCGAGGACTTCGGGCTTCAATTTTGTCCTTGTCCCTAACACTGAACGTAGAACCCTGCCGAAGATCCCGTCTAAAGCAAAACGGAAGCGGGGAACCTGTGAACACGCACGGAGTTTATCGCAGCTATGAATTAGGATGAAAACAACTTCCCCTGCCTCACGTCTGTTCGGCCTGTCTCGGCCTGGTCTTTTTCAATGCAAAGGGTCTCCCCCTTTAAAAAGTACCGATCAAACAGGCGATTGAAATCGGTCCAGGCCCCTTCCCGTCTGTCTTTTTCCATAAAATGGCCCAACCCGTTTATCTTTGCATCCAGATCATCAATCATGTGAAGGGCAAAGGCCTCCAAAAACTTTGGCCTTTTAGGAGATCCGAATTCATACTGGCCGTGGTGGCTGAGTATCAGGTGTTTCAGTCGGGCGGCCAGTTCCTGCGGAAAATTTTTTAGTGCCCTTAGTTTTTCATCCACCATGGCCACTCCCATGACCACATGGCCAAGTAGTCTCCCCTCATCCGTGTAATCGATCTGGAGATAGGCCTTTAATTCCCTTATCTTTCCTATATCGTGTAAAAACGCTCCCGTTAGCAGCAGTTCCCTGTCCAACCGGGGGTAATGCTCCACCACTCGTATAGACATCTGGCACACTGACAGGGTATGCTCCAACAGGCCACCAGTGTATGCGTGATGGAAATTCTTTGCCGCCGGTGCTTTTTCAAACAAGGAAACGAACTGCTTATCAGCAAAAAAACGTTCAATGAGCGCCTTTAGGTGGACATTCTGCAGGCCACTGAGGATATCCCTGAGGGCCTTCATCATCTGTGCGGTATTCCCAGGGGCAGATTCCAGGGCTTTCCGTTTCGGGTTTTTGCCACTCTTTTTTCCTTGACCAGGTAATGGCCTTTGACCGTATCTTTCTCCGTGATATCCTTGATCCAGAGGTGTGGCCTTTTTTCAGGGTTTTTAATCATCAAAATCCCCTGCAGGGCCTTTATCCACATTTAATTTGGATGCCCGTTCATGAATCAGGTTCTCAGTCCATTCAGAAGGGTCCTCAATGCGGGTGGCCTTTGGTCCCAGGTCATAGGAGTCTGCCTTTAGAATAGCATCAATAGCCAAGGGTGCTGTATCACTGGCATTAAATACATCCGTGAGCAGCTCATAAACAAAGTCCTCCACACCTTTTGCCATCCTTTCCCGCACATCACGGGGCAGGCCCAGGAGTTTATTTTCAAAGGGGAGGTTGAGCTTTTTGTAATTCCCGCCCTTAAGGCCTTTCCCCTTGGCATATTCAACCATCTCAGCCCACATGTCTTCCGTCATCCCTTTATCTGCCATCTTAACAAACTCACCGTTTTCATCCAAAAGGGCGTTGCCGTATTCATTGACCTTCACCCCCCATGTAATCATCTGGAGTGCAGTAGCTACATTGGCTTTTGTGGTATTGGTCGTCTGCGCGATGTCCCTGAGGCGCTCGGAATTGTTACC
>MVDB01000170.1 GCA_002050025.1 Desulfobacteraceae bacterium 4484_190.2 | reverse complement strand
TTTGTAATATTACTACTCTGTAGTTGTTACCAATATCTCTGATTCGCTACTTTTTGCCATAAACACTAACCTTTTCTGCCATCATAATGGCCTTCTCCGTCTGGCCCGGCGCCATTTCCAGCATTAACCATCCTCCCGGATTCATAACATTATGGGCTTTCATAATAATTTTTTCAATAAAGAGCATTCCGTCTTCCCCACCGTCAAGCGAGATACACGGCTCATAATCACGAACCTCAGGCGGCAGGTCATTATACTCATGAGAAGCAATATAAGGAGGATTTGACAGGATAATATCAAAGCTTACACCCTTATCCAACAAGGGCTTCAAAAGGTCCCCCTGCAGGAATTCAATTTTGTTTAAAACACCATGTTTTTGTGCATTGAGCCTTGCAATCTTTATGGCTTCAGCAGATATATCCACAGCCCAAAAAAGGACTTCTTGAAATTCCTTTGCTAATGATATGGCTATAGCCCCACTGCCGGTTCCGAGATCCAGGACCATGGGTGGACAATTTCTTGGCCCTGTCTGCTTTTCTAAGCGGCCAGCTGCAAGCTCAACCAGCAATTCAGTCTCAGGCCTCGGGATAAGGACATGTGAATTTACTATAAATTCCAGAGATCGGAATTCCTGAACTCCGGTAATATACTGCACAGGTTCATGTGCTAAACGTCTCCTTATGAATGAGCGGTACCCTGAAATTTCACTTTCGGTCAAGGGCTGATCAAAATTAAGATAAAGGGATATACGGTTGGTTTGGAGCTGCTGAGCCAGAAGAATCTCTGCAGTCAGGCGAGGGCTGTCGATCTGCTTTTCTTTCAGGTAATCTGCCGTAATCTTCAAAAGCTCTTTTATGGTCCAGGACTTTTGATTCATTACTTTTAATTTCGATTCTTTAGAGCTTCAGACTGAAAGTGAGTGATAAGAGGATCAATAACAAGGTCGAGGTCTCCCTGAAGGATGTTATCCAGTTTGTAAAGGGTGAGACCTATCCTGTGATCAGTAACCCTGGCCTGAGGAAAATTATATGTCCTGATCCTCTCACTTCTGTCTCCGGACCCTACCATACTCCTCCTCTCTTCTGAAATCTTTGATTTTTGTTCTGCCTGTTCCATGTCTAACAAGCGTGAACGAAGTACCTTCATGGCCTTAGCCTTATTCTTGTGCTGGGACTTCTCATCCTGGCAGGTAACCACAAGATTGGTAGGAAGGTGGGTTATTCGAACGGCTGACTCCGTTTTATTAACATGCTGTCCACCACATCCGGAAGCTCGATACACATCAATACGCAGATCCTCGGAATTGATTTCAAGATCAATCTCCTCCGCCTCAGGAAACACGGCAACCGTAACGGCTGAAGTATGTATCCGACCCTGGGCCTCGGTCTCGGGAACCCGTTGAACCCTGTGAACACCACTTTCATATTTAAGTCTGCTATAGACCTTTTTACCATCAATAAGAATAATTATTTCTTTAAAACCACCTATTTCATTGGCATTTTGGCTAAGTATTTCCGTCTTCCATCCATGCAACTCAGCACACCGAATATACATTCGGAAAAGGACTGCGGCAAAGAGAGCAGCTTCATCACCGCCAGTGCCTGCTCTTATTTCCAGGATAATATTTTTATCATCGTTCGGGTCTCCCGGCAGGAGAAGCAACTTGATCTGTTTTTCAAGCCTGGCGAGATTCAAGCCAAGGGCATCTATCTCTTCTCTGACAAGCGTCCTTATTTCAGGGTCTGAATCATTTAATAAATCTTTGTTACCTTCAATTTCATCCTTGACTTCCTGGTACTCCCTGAATGTGGAAATAATAGGTCTAAGCATACCATATTCCTTGACACATTTTTGATATACTTTTTGGGAATTGATTACTTCAGGACGAGCCAGATCTCTTTCAAGCTCATTATAATGTTCTTCAATTTCCTTGATTTTTGCAAACATTGCTTTACTTCGTCTTTATTTCCTGGCCTTTATTAAAATTGGCATACTTTCTTTTAAACCGCTCCACTCTACCAGCGGAGTCAACTAATTTCTGTTTACCGGTAAAAAACGGATGACAATTGGAACAGATTTCAACTTTTATATCCTTTACAGTCGAACCTGTTTCAAATACATTGCCACATGCACAAGTCACCGTAGCCTTTCCATACTTTGGATGAATCCCTTTCTTCATTTCTTCTCCTTCATTTATAACATAATCATATAATTTTATAAACAAGGTAAACGTTCATGAAACGTTAAAATAACCTGCTTATTGGTTCATGGAAGCCAAAAATTCTATATTATCTTTTGTTCCTTTTATTTTTTCAAGTAAAAAATCCATACTGTCAACCGGAGTCAGAGGGGCAAGAAATTTCCGGAGAATCCAAATACGGTTTAGTTCGTTCTGCTCTATCAGAAGCTCTTCTTTTCTGGTTCCTGAGCGATTGATATCTATGGAAGGGAACACCCTTCTGTCAGTTAACTTTCTATCAAGGTGAATTTCCATATTTCCAGTGCCTTTGAATTCTTCAAATATAACCTCATCCATACGGCTGCCTGTTTCAATAAGGGCTGTTGCAATAATGGTCAGACTCCCTCCTTCCTCAATGTTTCTCGCCGCTCCAAAAAAACGCTTAGGTTTCTGAAGGGCATTAGAATCCAGCCCTCCGGAAAGTATCTTTCCGCTCGGCGGAACAATGGCATTATAAGCCCGCGCCAACCGGGTAATACTATCCAGCAGTATCATGACATCAAGCTTATGCTCTACCAATCTTTTGGCCTTTTCAATCACCATTTCAGCTACCTGAACATGACGCTGAGGAGGTTCATCAAAGGTGGAACTGATAACTTCCGCATCTACGGACCTGCTCATATCGGTAACTTCTTCAGGCCTTTCATCTATGAGAAGTACGATCTTATGGATACTTTTATCATTCATGGTTAAACTATTGGCAATGTTTTGGAGAAGCATTGTTTTACCTGTTCGAGGAGGCGCAACAATTAAACCGCGCTGCCCCTTCCCAATCGGAGTCATCAGGTCAAGAATTCTGGCCGAATAATTATCATATACGGTTTCAAGTTTAATCCTTTCATGGGGGTAGAGAGGCGTAAGATTGTCAAAAAGGATTTTTTCCCTTGAAATTTCCGGATCATGATGGTTGACTTTTTCAACCTTTAACAGGGCAAAATACCTTTCTGAATCTTTAGGGGGCCTAATCTGGCCGGAAACAGTATCACCCTTTCTCAAATTAAAACGACGAATTTGCGATGGTGAAATATAAATATCATCCGGCCCGGGCAAATAATTGGCATCAGGCGCCCGCAGGAAGCCAAAACCGTCCGGCAGCACTTCGAGAACACCCTCTCCGTATATAAGTCCTTTTCGCTCTGAGCGGGCTTGCAACAGGGCAAAAATGAGTTCCTGCTTCGGCATTCCTGATGCCCCTTCAATACGGTACTCCTTTGCCAGTTTTGTTAAATCGCTTATCTTCATCGTTTTAAGTTCAACAAGGTTCATACTTCTTCTCCGTCTAAATTATATTTGGTATTTCAAATGCTTATGCCGTCACACAAGGAAAGCAAGAAGGGGAAATTAGAAGGGGAGATTCTTACTCCGTCACTTCAGGTATAAAACTGCATAAAAACATTAATTTGAATAATAACACATGTTTCTGGATATAACGATCAACAACAGTATGCCGGCAAGGAAGACCTGAGAAATAAGATACTAAACAGCTCCTGAACGAAAACCCTGAGAATTGATTGCTCCATTCAGGATTGAAATTATTAACATATTGGTAATAGTTCAGCAGGGGTACGAAATTACGGAAACCGCAGGCATGTAAGCGTTTTCAAATGCCACGGATGTGCACAATCAGGACGAGTAACAATAACCATTCCTTTGTTGCTTGTCCTGAACATGTACAGACGGAACGTTGGTGAACGCTTTCACATGTTGAAACTATAGGTGTGAAAAAAAATAACATACCCATCTCACATCCCATCAACATTTAAAATTAAATATTCAAAATTGTGTTTGAACGAACTTTTCGTTCAAACACTCCTTATCATCTCCTCAATGCCTTCAAGACTATCTCCATATCATCCGGAACAGGCGCTTCAAAGTCCATATAACGACCTGAATCAGGATGGATAATACCTAATCTTTTCGAATGAAGCATTTGTCTCGATATAGTCACCATTAAATCTTTTTCAGGAAAGGACTGATTTTTCCACCAGTTAGGGCCATAACCGTAGACAGTATCTCCAATAACCGGATGCCCTGTATGGGAAAAATGCACTCTTATCTGATGTGTTCTTCCGGTTTTAATTGAGATGGATAACAAAGTACAGCCGGCAGGAAATTCCTCGATTTTTTTCCACTCAGTCAATGCAGACCTCCCCCGAGAAAATACAATTGCCATTTTTTTTCGTTGCGTAGGATGTCTGCCGACAGGAAGGTCTATTTTCCCCTTATCGCATTTAATTCGACCATGAACAATTGCGAGATATTGTTTTCGCACGGTGTGAGCGCTGAACTGTCCTGATAGATTTTCATGCGCATGGTCAGACTTGGCAACTACCAAAAGCCCGGAAGTATCTTTATCAAGTCGATGAACAATACCCGGACGCATTACTCCGCCAATCCCTGACAGATGTCTGCAATGTTGGAGGAGCCCGTGAACTAGCGTACCTGTCGTATGTCCGGGAGCAGGATGAACAACAAGTCCGGCAGGCTTATTAAGCACAAGAATAGACTCATCTTCATAGATAACATTAAAATCTACTGCCTCAGGCTCCAAAACATTTATAGCTTGAGAAGGGATTGAAATGTAAACATGGTCTCCAGCCTTTAATTTATAGTTTGGTTTTGTCAGACAATCATTTACCCTTATCTCACCTTTCTTAATAAGGGTCTGTATCCTTGCCCGCGACAGGGCAGTTAAGCGCGAAGATAAAAAGAGGTCTAATCTAACGATTTTGTCATTATCTGAAGGATCGAATAAAAAGACCTTCCCTGATCCATTATTCGCTTGTTTGAGGCTATCAATTTTGATCAAGAAAATATGTAACCGTTCCGCCAGGGGGGTTAACTTATAGTTCG
>MVDB01000169.1 GCA_002050025.1 Desulfobacteraceae bacterium 4484_190.2 | reverse complement strand
TTTCCCTATCATCGAAATATGCCAAATCAGCCCTATAGGGTGCCCTTCCACTTGCGTTCATGCCTATGATCTTGTTTTGTTTGGCCAGATAAATGAGGGCAAAGACATCTCCGCCTATCCCCACGGAATAAGGTTCAACAACGTTCAATGTACTGACCATGGCCACTGCCGCATCTAAGGCGGTCCCATGGTTGTTGATCTTTGCGCATAGCTGTGCGATTCTCTCTTTTGAGTGTATGAAAATTCCATTTCTTCCTCCGCAATAGTTTTAAGCGGTTTCAATTGTCCGTTGAAGTACAGCCCTCGTTAAGTTGTTAAGTCGTTGAGTAGTTAAGTAATGAAATTCACAGGCGTAGTTATTTTTAGTCACGCCGTGGCGGGAGACATCTGCTATTTTGATATTTGCAACTATTGTAACTAATTGAAATAAAAACAATATTTTTCCAGCTCAACCACTTAACCATTCAACTATTTGACTATCTCTGAAGTAAGAGAAAAACCAAATGATTTTTTTTAAGAATTTTGCAAACACAAAAAATTTGCTGGGGGTTGACGCTACATATCCAGATATGCTATTATAAATTTCTGATTAAATTCCCCATTTAATTCGAGTATCTGGTGGCTTTCAAAAAGACTACAATATTATTGGTACCTGATGCTACAAACAGGGTCAAGCGATTTAGGATCCCAAGTTTTCTGCCCGTCTTTTTTGTTGCCATCCTTGTTTCTTGTGCAGCCTTCCTCGTATTTATCATCCGGGATTACCATTCCATGAAAATCCATTTGCCTCAACTGGTTCGGTTGGAGATGGAAAACGAGTTGCAGAAGAGACAGCTAGACCACATGGCAAAGCGAATTGATCAGACTACTCAAAAATTGTACGAATTGAGGAAATTTGATCGTAAATTAAGGATTATGGTTAACCTGGAAACCAGTGAAGACGAGAAAGAGTTTCAGGGTGTTGGTGGTTCTGACCCGATCCTGTTGCTGCCTCACAATGCTATGGTCAAAACCCATAAAGACCTAGTTCGTTCAATGCACAGTGCAATAGATAACCTTGACCGTGAGATAGAACTTTGTGAAAAGGATAAGACTGAGCTTCACAAATTCCTCGAGAATCAAAAAATACTTCTTGCCTCTACACCATCGATTTGGCCAACCAAAGGATGGCTGAGTTCACGTTTCGGGTATAGAATCTCTCCCTTTACGGGCAAAAAGGAATTCCACAGGGGAATTGACATAGCCACCAGGATGGGGGCACCAATCGTTGCTCCGGCTGATGGGATCGTATCAAAAGTCTATCGGGAACGTGGATATGGAAAGGTGGTATCCATAAGTCATGGCTATGGTGTGGTCACCAAATATGCCCATCTCAAAAAGTCCTTGGTAAAAACGGGGCAATATGTTAAACGGGGCGAGACGATTGCACTCGTAGGCAATAGTGGCAGATCTACCGGACCTCACCTGCACTATGAGGTCCATCTGAACAGGATTGCTGTTGATCCCCAGCGATATATCCTTAATTAGTGCCTTAAACCCTGCCGTAGTAGCGGGATTACCCCAACTTTGCTATGCGGTCATTTTAATTCATTGCATTTACATATTTGGACCCTTTTGGGGTCACCATTCAAGCCACCTTTTTTAGGGGTGTTACTGGTCCCATCCTTTGTCGGTCTCAACAAAGACACATCAGCATATAATTCCTTGATTTTTGAGAGTAAAAGTTTTTTAATATTAATGGTATTGGGTTTTGTCGATCCAGTAATATGATACAGGTCACCGATACTAATAAATTTCAATAAATTGGCAGGAAACCATGTTTGGAAAAGTTTTAAAAGGTGTTTTTGGTAGTAAAAATGAGCGGGAACTGAAGGGAATGGCTCCCCTTGTGGACAAGATTAACAGTCTTGAACCTGATTTTCAGGCCCTCTCGGATGCAGAGCTTCTGGCAAAGACCGCCGAGTTCAAAGAGCGAATATCAAGAGAAGAGACCCTGGACCAGCTCCTGCCGGAGGCATTTGCTGCGGTGAGAGAGGCATCTGTGAGGGCCCTGGGGATGCGGCCATTTGACGTTCAACTGGTCGGAGGTATTGTGCTTCACCGTGGCAAGATTGCTGAAATGAAGACTGGGGAAGGTAAGACCCTGGCTGCGACGCTTCCCCTTTATCTTAATGCCCTGACGGGCCGTGGCGTCCACTTGGTGACGGTCAATGATTATCTGGCACAACGGGATGCCGAATGGATGGGAGTGATTTATAAGGCCCTGGGACTTTCTGTAGGTGTGATTGTCCATGGGATGGATGATTCGGAGCGAAAAAACGCATATGCATGTGACATCACCTATGGAACCAATAATGAATTTGGTTTTGATTATCTTCGGGATAACATGAAATTTGACTACAAGGATTTTGTTCAGAGGGATTTCTACTATGCCATTGTAGATGAGGTGGACAGTATCCTTATTGATGAGTCAAGGACACCGTTAATTATTAGCGGCCCGGTGGAGCATAGTGAGAACAAGATCTATATGGAGGTCAAGCCTCTTGTCATTAATCTGAAGAAAAAGCAGGCCTCGGTCATCCGCTCACTTTTGAAAGAGGCGCGGCAGGGACTTGAGGCAGGGGACTTGCAGGAAAAGACCATTGAAACACTCCTTCAGATAAAGAGGGGTGATCCCAAGAATCCTGTTTTTCTGGATATCCTTTCTGAGAATCAGGCCCTGAAAAAGCAGATAGATAAGACAGAGAGCATGCTGAGCTCACAAAAACTTTTACCTGAATTGGATCAGGTCCTTTACTGTGTAATTGATGAGCGGAGTAATTCAGTGGAACTCTGTGAGAAAGGGATCAAGATGCTTTCGAGTGGTGGGCTTGGTGATTTTTTGCTCCCTGACATAGATGCAGAGAGCCACTCTGTTCGGGAAGATGAGCAATTAAATGACGAGGAAAAAGCTGAACGCCTCAAGGAACTTGAAGACCAGTACATGAGAACATCGGAGCTCCTGCATTCGACCCAGCAGCTTATCAAGGCTTATTGGCTCTTTGAAAAGGATGTCCAGTATGTTATCAAAGACGGTCAGGTAATGATTGTTGATGAATTTACAGGCCGTATGATGCCGGGCCGCCGCTGGAGTGACGGATTGCACCAGGCCGTGGAGGCCAAGGAGGGTGTGAGTGTTGCAGGAGAGAATCAGACCCTTGCGACAGTTACATTCCAAAATTTTTTCAGGATGTATGAAAAACTTGCCGGGATGACCGGAACTGCCGATACTGAGGCGGCGGAATTCAACAATATTTATAAGCTGGATGTGACGGTAATTCCCACAAACAAGAAGATGATCCGAACCGACTTCCCCGATGTGATTTATAAGACTGAGAGGGAAAAATTTAAGGCCGTTGTTGATGAAATTAAAGAACTCTATGAAAAGGGTCAACCTGTCCTGGTGGGAAGCGTTTCCATTGAGAAATCGGAAATTCTGGATAAGATGCTTGTAAGGGCAGGAATTCCCCATTCCGTGCTCAACGCCAAGCATCATCAGAAGGAGGCAGAAATTATCGCCAATGCCGGGCAGAAAAAAAATGTGACCATTTCCACCAATATGGCAGGTCGTGGAACCGACATTGTCCTTGGCGAAGGTGTAACGGATCTGGGCGGCCTCCACATCCTGGGGACAGAGAGACATGAGAGTCGTCGTATCGATAACCAGCTCAGGGGCCGCTCAGGAAGACAGGGTGATCCCGGGTCATCACGCTTTTATCTTTCCCTTGAAGACGATCTTCTAAGGATATTTGGCTCTGAGAGGATCTCATCCATCATGGAGCGTCTGGGCATGGAAGAGGGCGAGCCTATTGAACACGCCTTAATTTCCCGGGGTATCGAGAATGCCCAGAGAAAAGTGGAAGGACACAACTTTGACATAAGAAAGCATTTGCTCGAATATGATGATGTAATGAACAAACATAGGGAGATTATCTATTCTCTTCGGAAAGACATCCTGGATGGCCATGGACTCGGAGAGATTATCGAGGGAATGATAGATGAAAAGGTTGCGGCCCTGGTGGAAAAATGGATCGACCCCAAGGAGCACTCCGAAAACTGGGAGATCCAGAGCCTGACGGATAACATTTCCAGGCTGTTCGGATTCCGGCTAAAAATTGGCCCGGAAGATATCGGAGAAGAGGCCTTTGATGGCTTGAAATGGGAAGATTTGAATGATTTAGTCGAAGAACAGGTCCGTAGCGCCTACCAACAAAAGGAAAAGCTATTTGGAAAGGAAGACTTGGAGCAGCTTGAGCGGTTTGTGATTCTTCAAATCATCGATAACCAGTGGGTGGCCCACCTTCAGGACATGGAACATATGAAGGAGGGTATTGGTCTCAGGGGTTACGGACAACTTGATCCTCTCAAAGAATACCAAAAGGAAGGATTTTCCCTTTTTGAAGAGCTTATGGATAGGATTCGGGAGGAGACCCTGAACACCCTTTTCCGGATACAACTGATACGGCAACGACCTGAGGAGATATCGAGGAAGCAGAAAAAACCTTTGCAATTAAGCCACGGGGGCGACGGGGCACAGCCCGTCACGGTCAGACGCAAGGAAAAGAAGATTGGGAGAAATGCTCCCTGCCCGTGTGGCAGCGGGAAGAAGTATAAAAAGTGCTGTGGGGCTAATAAATAATGCAACAAAGTGAGTATATGGTTCAGGGCTTTAAGGCTTCAGCAGTGAAGGCAGGCCTTAAAAAAGACAAGGGCCTGGATTTGGCACTGATTGTTTCAGAAAAGGAAACGGCAGTTGCAGGAGTGTTTACCACCAACAAAGTCGTGGCAGCTCCTGTTATTTTGACACGGGAACATATTAAAAGCGGAAGGGCACGGGCCATTATCGCCAATGCGGGAAACGCCAATGCCTGTACCGGAAAAGCAGGGTTTGATGATGCCCGCCGAACCGCTGAACTTTTGGCGGATAAGCTGGGTATTGGGTCTGATGAGGTGCTCGTGGCCTCCACAGGCGTTATCGGTCAACCACTGAATGTGGACAGGATTGCACAAGCCCTGCCTGCCCTGGTTGAACGTCTTTCTTTAGATGGAATACCCACGGCGGCCAGGGCAATTATGACCACGGATTCATTTGCAAAGGTCAGCCATTTTGAAGGTCACGCCGGGGGACGGCCTTACCGGATTCTGGGCGTTGCCAAAGGCGCCGGCATGATCATGCCGAATATGGCCACCATGCTCTGCTTTATTGTAAGCGATATCCGGATCGATTCTAATGATCTGAACG
>MVDB01000168.1 GCA_002050025.1 Desulfobacteraceae bacterium 4484_190.2 | reverse complement strand
CGCCAGCCCATATTTCGCTTAAAGCCATTTGGAATCCTATAATCCCAGAAAGTATAATGGCTCCCATCCGGCTGATGCTTCCGAAAAATATCCACAAAACCCCATTCAAAAAACTCCTTCATGATGGCCTGTTCATCCGGGTGAAAGCAAATCCCTCCCCTGAACTTGTCAGGGTCATACACGTCTAAATCCTCAAGCACCACGTTGAAGTCGCCCGTAAGCAAAAGTGGTTTACCAGGATCATAAGTGTCTTTAATATACAATAGGAGGTCTTTGAACCATCGGAGTTTGTATTCGAATTTCTCGGTCCCCACGGCAAATCCCTGAGGGACATAGACGTTAATGACAGGGATATCTCCGATCCTGGAACTCATAAAACGGGCATCTTCTTTATTCCCGTTGTATAGATTCAATTGAGGTTTTTCTATGGGCAGTTTACTGATAATAGCCACGCCGTTATAAGCCTTCTGCCCCCTGTATAAAGCATGGTAGCCAGCTTCATTAAAAGGACCGACAGGAAAATCTCTGTCCTGGACCTTGGTCTCCTGCAGGCAAAGGATATCGGGCTGTTCCCGGTCAATCCAGTCCACAATAATGGGAAGCCTGGCTCTGATGGAATTGGTGTTAAAAGTGCTGAACTTCATTATTTGATTTTACTCCCCGGAACAGTCTCGGCGTCCGGAGTTAAAAGATGCACCCCGGACCCGTCTTCTGCGGCGAGTACCATGCCATGGGACTCGACTCCCATCAGCTTGACCGGCTCAAGATTCGCCACGATTATTACCTGCTTCCCCGTAAGTTCTTCTTCGGTATAATAGCCCACCAGGCCGGCCACAACGGTCCTCTCTTCATCCAGGTCCACCGTTAACTTAAGGAGTTTCTTGGATCCGGGTATGGCTTCGGCCTTTCTGATGGTTCCAACCCTGATATCCATTTTTTGAAACTCCGGAAAAGAAATAAGTGGTAATTTTTTCTCGGTCATAGATTTCTCCTTCTGTTGTAATTGCCTTTCCTGTTTCTTGGTTTCAATGCGGGGAAAGAGCGCCGGGGCCTTAGTCAAGACCTTCACGGGTCTTTCTCTACCCCATTCCCGGAGGTCCTTCAGCTTCAAATCTTTGCCTTTCCTGGGAAGGCCCAATTGATCCTGCATCTTTTCGGCAGCCCCTGGCATAAAGGGCCATATGAGAGCAGAAATGATCCTGAGTGTTTCAAAGATATAATAAATAACTGTAGAAAGCCGTTCTTTATCCGTCTTGGCCAGTACCCAGGGAGCCATGGTGTCAATGTATTTATTTACATTACCAATCACCTCCCAGATGGCCATCAATGCCTTATGGAAGCCCAGATCCTCCATTAGTTCTTCGTATTTTTCAATAAGGTCAAGGGCTTGCGTTTTTAGCTTTTCATCTTCCTTTTCAGGAAAATATGGCTCTGGCAGCTCTCCTTTGAAATATTTGTGAACCATGGTCAGGCTTCTGCTAACCAGATTACCCAGGTCATTTGCCAGATCAGCATTGATCCTCGCAACCAGGGCATCCTCACTGAACTCGGAATCGAGCCCGAAGACCATGTCACGCAGCAAGAAATATCTGAAAGCATCCAGGCCGTACACATTCTCAAGGTCGAGGGGCCTGACAACATTCCCGATGCTTTTGGACATCTTACCCTGGCTCACATTCCAATATCCATGGACATTGAGATGCTGATACGGCTCGATACCTGCGGACTTAAGCATACAGGGCCAATAAATGCCGTGGGGCTTCAGGATATCTTTGGCAGTAATGTGCTGAACAGAGGGCCAAAATTCCTTAAATAGCTCACCATCTGGATACCCCAGGGCTGAAACATAGTTGATCAAAGCGTCAAACCATACATAGGTAACGAAATTTTCGTCAAAAGGGAGGGTTATTCCCCAGTTTAGCCGTGACTTTGGTCGGGAAATACAAAGGTCTTCCAGGGGCTCCCTTAGAAAGGAAAGGACCTCGTTCCTGTATCGCTCCGGCCTGATAAAATCCGGGTGCTTGTGAATATGGTCGATCAGCCATTTCTGATATTTACTCATACGAAAAAAATAGTTGGCTTCTTTGATCACTTCGGGCTCCGTGAGGTGATCCGGGCACTTCCCATCAACCAGCTCCCGTTCCGTGTAAAAGCGCTCACAACCAACACAATAGAGCCCCTCATAATCACTGAAATAGATATCACCATTTTCCTTCACCCGGCTAAGAATCAATTTAACAGTTTCTTTGTGTTGGGTATCCGTGGTGCGAACGAAATAATTATTGCTGATATTCAACCTGGGCCAGAGGTCCCTGTACAGTTGGCTAATCCGGTCCACATATTCCTGTGGGGTCTGGTCGGCTTTTTGGGCGGCGGCAGCGATCTTGTCTCCGTGCTCATCAGTACCGGTAAGGAAAAATGTCTTAGAGCCAAAAACCATATGAAACCGGTTAAATACATCCGCTACAATCGTTGTATAGGCATGTCCAATGTGAGGCTCAGCGTTCACGTAATATATTGGCGTTGTTACATAGAATTTTCTGGGCACTGATCTTAATGGTTACTCCTTTTTGACTTTTTTTTAAAGCGACCCTGTCGCATAAGATCAAGGGCCGATATCTCTACTACATCGTCCCCGGATTCCAATGCAATGGTAAGGGTTTCTTTTAGAACATTCTGACGGACGATCTTTCCCTCTCCGTCCTTTGTTCGGACTTTTTTACCGATTTTAGGGAGTTTTTTTTTGATTTTCTCATAGTATTGATGCTCATAGGTCAGGCAACACATCAATCTGCCGCACATACCAGATATCTTACTGGGGTTTAAAGAAATGTTCTGTTCTTTGGCCATTTTTATGGTTACAGGGGCGAATTCCTTTAAAAAAGTCGAACAGCATATTGGCCGGCCACAAACCCCAAGTGCCCCTATCATCTTGGCCTGGTGGCGTACACCGATCTGCCTCATTTCTATCCTGGTTCGAAATTCCCCCACAAGGTCCTTTACCAATTGCCGGAAATCCACCCTCCCGTCCGCCGTGAAATAGACAACAATCCTACTTCCGTCAAATCGCTTTTCAACTGAAACCAGACGCATTGGCAGAGATCTACGCTTTATCTTTTTTGAACAGAAACAGAAAACATCATCCTCCTGGATAGAAATCCTCTCGTATTTTTCGATTTCCTCTTTGGTTGCCAGACGAAATATTTTTTTAAGAGGCCGTTTAGCGGTTTTCTTCGTTCTGTTTTGTGGCTCGGCGCAGACACAGCCAATAGCCGGACCCTCTGCAGTTATTACCATCACCTTGTCCCCTTTTTTAAGAACAAAGTGTCCGGAATCAAAATCATATATCTTGTCATTACTCTTGAATTGGATCCCTACGATCTTGTTCATTTCAACCTTCCGATTCTTTACCTGCCGTGTTCCACAAACCCTTTGAGGCTCAGGACAGCATGCTCCATTACCAATTTTGTATTTCGCATCCTGCGCAGATCCCTTTGAGATTGATCTATCGTCAAAATGCTATTGATTAAATTCTGTACTTTTAATTTTCCAGCAATATTTTTCAACTTATGGGAAAAATCCACATTCATCATCAGGTGCTTGCCCCCACCCACCCTTACGAGCAGCAAGTCCCGATACCAGGTCTCCCATACCTCCAGCATTTCCATCAGGCCTAGTTCCCAGGTCTCAGATGTTTGGAAGCCTGTTTTTTTATCCTCCCGTGCACATTCGAGTGCCATTTCGAGTGCCTTTTCCCTGGAAAGTCCCGGGAGCTTTATGAGCCTTTGAAGCCATTCCTGCCGCTTATCAATAAAATCATTCTCGCACATTTTCAGTGCACGTCCCAAGCTTCCTCCCGAGATCCTCGCCAGGACAGCAGCCATTTCAGCATCCACGCCTTTTTGCTTAACGAGCCAATATGTCATATCATCCACAGGCAGGGGTTGGAAAGGGACTCTCTGACATCGTGAAACAATGGTTGGTAACAAATCCAGGGGCTCTGTAGCCTTAAGTACTAGGATATTTCCCGAAGGAGGTTCTTCCAGGATTTTTAGCAAAGAGTTAGCTGCTTCACTGGTCATTGTTTCTGCCTGATAAAGGACAATCACCCGGTACCCGCCCGAGACTGGCGCAAAACCAAGTTTGCGGTTCAAATCTCGTATCTGGTTAATCTTAATATTTTTACCTTCTGGCCTAATGGACAGGAAATCCGGGAAATTCCCGCTCTTCATCTGGCGACATGAAACACAGTGGCCACATGCATCCCCGTTAACAGGTTTCTGGCAGTTGAGGGCCATTGTGAGGGCCACGGCCGTGGTTGTCTTTCCGATCCCTGGAATCCCAGTGAAAAGATAGGCATGGGGTATCTTTTCCCTGGCCATTACCTGGGCTAAAAAACTCTTGGCTCTTTCCTGGCCCAATATTTGTGAAAAGGACATTACGAATCCCTTATCCAATCCTTCTAAAGATATGGCTCAACATGTCTGAATATCAATTCTTCCAATTCGTCCTCTTTCAATGTGCCATCGACAACTATAAATCGTTCGCGATCCTCCATGGCCATATGGAGATATCCTTTCCTTACGGCCTCATGAAAATCTTTTTTCTCCCTTTCAAACCGATCCTGCCCTTCCTGAAATTGGATCTTATTGCGCTTTAAAGCCCTTTCAAGACCGATCTCTACCGCACAGTCAATAAGGAAGGTAATGTCAGGCCGGATTCCAGGAGAAGCCTTTTCATTCAGAGTAACTATCAGCTTCATGTCGAGCCCTCGCGCATAGCCCTGGTAGACCGTTGTTGCATCGAAAAAACGGTCACACAAAACCCACTTTTTCTGCTCCAGCGCCGGCTTAATTACTTCTTCAACATGCTGTGCCCTGTCAGCGGCGTATAGTAAAAGTTCAGCCAAAGGTGAAAGGTGCTGATTTTGGGAGTCCCAATTCCCTTAAACGATTAACAAGGCGTTTGGCCTGAGTCGACTTGCCGCACCCCTCTATGCCCTCAAAGGTTATAAACAAAGTTCTCTCCGTGACTGTCAAGTGATTCTCATTAAATTTTGATGAACTCGTAAAAAGTCGAAAAACACCATTTTTTGTCATTCCGGCGAAAGCCGGAATCCAGTTTTTTCAATTAGTTGCAAAGTTTCTGGACTCCGGTTTTCACCGGAGTGACGACTTTTTGCGAAACCATCAAATTTTAGTATAGATAAAAAGAGATGGCAGATCAAGAAACAAAAACGAACAAATCACATTAGCTTCAATTGACAAACGAAAACCAATGCACAGGATTCGTTCCCTTT
>MVDB01000167.1 GCA_002050025.1 Desulfobacteraceae bacterium 4484_190.2 | reverse complement strand
AGGATTCCTGTCCCTGTGTGTTTATCTTTACCGTGAAGGGGGCTGTATACCATGCAATGGGGTCCTTTTAATTTCAATCTTGACATAACTTGTTAATTTTTTTATAAAAAATAGGTTAATAGTTCGTAATAAGGAACGGTTGGGGAAACCAGCCCAAAGGTTGATGAATCTGTAAAAAGTCGAGTCAATAGATACTTTTTACGACGCCATCCATATTGGTAAAGGAAAAGAAGACATGGCCGTAAAGAAAGGTATGTTATGGGGTAGTGTTGTTTTGGGGATTGCTCTTGGAGTTGTCTGTTATCTTTATTTTAAATCGCCCCGGAACAAAAATCCGCATGTTATTACGCATAAGATCAATTTGATTGAAAAAAATGTTTCATCAAAAGAACCTTCTCCGCTTACAGGTCAAAAAGGAGCCATAGATCATGCTCAAAAGACCATAGTTGCTGAAACCGTGCCTGCAGAGAGAAAAAACACCGCTGCTACAGATGAAAATCTATGCGCTGCTGCAGAAAAGCAGATAGAAGATTATCTTCATTATTTGGATAAAAAGGACTATGTCAAAAGACTTTCTGGTGGATTGAGCATGGAACAGAAGTATAATGAAATAATTAAAAAATTGTCAAAACATCCCCCTGTTCCGGCAGGTGAAGGATTGAAACCCAGTATTATGGTGTCCAATGTATTTCATTTCTTTCGTGTGTTGCCCGTGGATGACATACGCCTTTTAAAAACGATTGTCAGCAGGGAACATGACAGTGTGGAAGTTTTTTGTCGAACGCTGTATCAGTGGGTTATGGCCGATGATTGTAAGAGCACCTCTGTATCTTTAATCAGGCCCGACAGGGAAACGGTTTATAAGTATGCGGGTTTTTTTGTGAATACTACGGGAGGCAGGGCATGTCTGTTGAGACGTCCTGGCAGATTAAGGTTTATCCTGAATTATTACTGTGTCCTGGCGTTAAATGATGCGAATAAAAGAGGGCTTAATAAATGGGGCATTAACATTGCTCCGTTTGTTTCTGTATTGAAGAAAGAGGCGACACATTACCCGGACCTGATTTATCAGAATCAGTATGTAGAGGCACTTGGCAGAATAGAGAGTTCCTATATAAAGGATAGAAACCTGGAGAAGTCTGTTAAGGAATAGCGCTCTTTCATTCGGTTCGGATTGTTATGTCTGTTTTTACCGTAAAAAAACACAAAACCATGCTGAAAAAACAGGTGGTATGTTCATATCCGTGGATGAGCAGGATGTTTTGAATCCGGCCATGCCGGTTTAATAGTTTATTGGTCTTGCAGTTAATGCATCAATTTTTGGGTGGAGAAATTCTCCGGAAAGTTTCAGCCATGCATATATGGGTTTCAGCTTTCTGAGCTTTCCGTTTTCCGGTGGCCTTCCATAGTCAGTATGCTTGTAGTATGCTTCAGAGACTGCAAAATAAAAATCACCTGTATCGTACAGATAGTTTGATTTCAAGGTCTTGAGAGTTATCTTTTTTCGTTGTGCCAGATCGTTTATATCCTCTTCGTTCAGTTGTACAAGATAAAATTTTGATACTCCCCTTTCAGAATATTTGTATAAGGCTCTCGATTCAGAACTGGATACAAATACTGTTGATATAAAATCCATTTTTCTGAGGAGCTGTGCTGCAATAAGTCCTGCTGTCCGCCTTCCTCCTACGCTGTAATTACATCCGTAGTATTCAAACATCTTTTTTTGCAGTTCTATTCCATACTTGTCTCCATTTTCATACAGATTGTTCTGTATGTATCTTAACCACTTGGCAAGATCTTCTGCTGCATCGGCTATTGGCCAGTCTACCTTTACATGAAAATGTGAAAGTACGTAGCGATTTTTTTTCTTTATGGTGGGATCCTGTTGTATAAGCAGAGCGTAATCTATATGTAGCAGTTCTTCAACAAAGGTCAAAAATGTCGGATTATCAAAGTAACGCAGGTTACGATGAAATTGCCTATACAGTGTAAAGTCGACAAGGTGTTCCAGATTCTTTTTTACAACGGTATTTTCTGGAAAAAAGCGCAGATGATTTTTTAATGTTGGACTGACAGTGCCCTCACAAAAAATTACTATAAAGGTATTAAACAGGCTCGATTCTTTTCCTGTCTTTTTGGATTGTGGCTTGAGTTCACTTTTATCCAGAAATTGGTATTCAATACCCTGCTTTTGGAAATTGTAAAAAGAATCCACAAGGGATATTTTTATTAACCGCTGTTCCAGAACATCTCTTAAGACTTCGTAAAGTGATCGCCTGAGTTTTTCAAAGTAGTTTAAATGTTCTCTGTATTCCCACATATGTCCTTTTATTTGTTTTTAAGAGGGTGATTCCCCTGAATAGTTAGAAGTCGTTATTTTGAGATATTTGAAGAATGTTACATGGTTTCCATCCATAAATGGCTCTTTTTCACAATCTCTGTATCAATCTGCGGGATCACTTGTTTTCCTTGACCTTGTAAAAAAATACCTCATTTCTGGATTGGAAACTTGCCAGCACCCAAAATTGATGAACCTGTAAAAAGTCGAGTCGATGGATAGGTAAAAATCTTCATATACAAGGCATAGTGTTTGGTCATGTGTGAAGGTATACAAGATGTCCAACGTATAACCAAAGACTATAACACAGTAGATGGAGACTTTTTACGACGCCATCAAGTTTACGGTGAAAACACACAAAAGCGTGCTGAAAAACCAGGCTGTATTTTCATATTCGTGGGTAGTCAGGATATCCTGTCTGCGCCTGTCTGCGTGCGTTGGTGCACAGGCAGATGCGTTGAGGCACTAGCAGGTTTGAATCCGGCCATGCCGGTTTTATTCAGGTACAAGAAAGGCAAAAATTTTAACTGCAGAAATATATTTTCAAATTTGAGACTGAGGCATAAATTTGGACAAAAGAGGATGTTATGCAAAGGTCTTTATGCCTGTTTACGCATTAAGAGTTTTGTTTAACGGAAAATTGCAGAAAATCCTGATGAAAATGGTAGTAAAAATAAGGGTTATGCTGAACAGTTACGATGTCTTCTTGAAGAGTGGTAGGTCACGCTCAAAAGGGACCCACAGCCTTAGGCTGAGCAAATGAAGATAGTAAATTAACAGTAAAAATAAAAAATAACGGTAAAAATGTCAACAAAAAAAAGCATTTAAGGATGTTTATCCTTCCAGCCATATACACCTATAAGGTCTACAAACCGACATCCGCCCAACGATTTTTGTTCTATGGTTTTTCCTTTTTTTGTTACCTTTATCAGGTTTTGCATAAACCTGTCTCCAATCGGGATGACAAGCCTTCCTCCCTCTTTAAGTTGTTCAACAAGAGGGTAGGGGATGTTAGGCGCCCCGGCAGTGACAATAATTGCATCATACGGTTTGTATTCGTCCCATCCCAGTGTTCCGTCAAATGCCTTGAACATTATGTTGTTGTATCCCATTTTATCAAGACGTTTTTTTGCATTTTCAAGCAATTCCTTAATTCTTTCAACAGTGTAAACCTGTTTGCAGAGTTCTGCCAGTATGGCTGTTTGGTAACCGCTTCCGGTTCCTATCTCCAAAACTTTTTCGTCTCCTTTAAGGTCAAGGGCCTCTGTCATAAAGGCTACTATATAAGGTTGTGAGATGGTTTGATTATGGCCGATTGATAGTGGATAGTCATTGTATGCCTCGTGGACAAGTTCCTGTGGAACAAATTGATGCCTTGGAACCTTTTGCATTGCCTCTATAACTCGTTGATCTTTGATGCCACGGGGGATTAGCTGTGTCTTGACCATCTTTTCTCTTGCTTTGGCAAAATTGTTGTTCATTTTTTCCTCATGTTATGATTGATGGCGTCGTAAAAAGTCTCCATATACTGTGTTATAGCGTTTGGTCATACGTTTGACATACTATCTGTATGCCTTCACGCATGCCCAAACGCTACGCCTTGTATATGAAGATTTTTACTTAGCCATCGGTTTTATTTTTTACAGGTTCATCAAACTTGAGGTATCAATTAAGTTCTTTCCTCATAGGATGCGGCGAAGCGATATAACTCAGCTTTTTACGGGTTCATCAAATTTAAACGGTTGTCCGATTGCAGGTTTAATACAAAAAAGGTTTCTATCGAGATACTTGCTTATATCATATTTTATGTTATAATACTTGTTGCTTATATTCAACCTGATACATGCAAAGGGATTAATCAACGACATCTGATTTTCTGCCCGTTTTCACTTGACTGCTTCACCTCTTATTTTTATTGTTGCACGGGTGTTGCTTTCATGGAACAGGTTTTAAGTGTTTAAGGACACTAAGGAGGTTTAATGTTTAAAATTATAAGAAGAGAAGAGATGGCTGGAGGAACGGTGATTCTCAATGAAATTGAGGCACCTGATATTGCTGTTAAGACAAGGCCCGGTCAGTTTGTAATCTTAAGGGCCTATGAAGAGGGAGAACGTGTTCCACTTACTATTGCCGATTCGAATCCTGATAAAGGCACCATAACTATAATTTATATGGTTGTTGGCAAGTCTACGGCCTTTTTCAGGTCACTTAAGGTTGGGGATACCTTTCTGGATATTATAGGTCCGTTAGGTAAGGCAACCCATATTGAAAATGTTGGCAAGGTTGTTTGTGTTGGTGGTGGCACAGGGACTGCTGTCCTTCATCCTATTACACGGGCATTGAAACAGATAGGGAATCACGTAACGACAATTTTGGGTGCAAGGACCAAGGATCTTATTATCCTTGAAGATATGATGAGGGCGGTTTCTGACGATTTTATTATTACCACAGACGATGGTTCTTACGGCAGACACGGGTTGGTTACTGATGCGCTGAAGGATATATTGGAGGCGGAAAAAATCAATCAGGTCGTGGCTATTGGTCCGGTTCCAATGATGAAATTTGTTTCGCTCTTGACCAAGGAGTACAATGTACCCACCATAGTAAGTCTGAACCCAATTATGGTAGATGGGACGGGGATGTGTGGGTGTTGCCGTGTAACTATTGGTGATGAAACAAAATTCGCCTGTGTAGACGGCCCTGAGTTTGATGGGCACAAGGTTGATTATGATGAACTGATGAAACGGCTTGCATCTTACCTCGAAGAGGAAAAGATAGCCTATGA
>MVDB01000014.1 GCA_002050025.1 Desulfobacteraceae bacterium 4484_190.2 | reverse complement strand
TGGAGGTAGAACTAAATGCCAAACTGATAGACAGGGATAGCGGAAAGACCATATGGCAAGCCAAAAACATGACAGAAAGGGCTGCTTTTGAGGTAAGTGTTGATCCTCTATCAAATCGTTTTAATCAAAAAAAAGCGCTCCAGGCAATCGCCCGGCGTTTAGCCCAGAGATTATATCTTAAAACCATGGACAGGTTTTAATGCCAGGAGACCTGACACCTGAATATGTCTTAAAGCAGCTCGAAAAGGGCAAATTATCCCCAGTTTACCTGTTTTATGGGCCTAACGAATTCCGATTGGAAAGGGCCTTGAGCAGGATCCGCGAGACCTTTATCCCTGAAACTTCAAGAGACTTTAATCTTCAGATTTTTTATGGCGACAAAACTGAGCCGGCAGATATAATGGATACGGCCCGTTCCCTTCCATTTTTGTCCCATAACAGGCTCATTATTGTCCGGAGGACTGAAAGCCTTTCGCCTGCAGCCCTTGAAAGCTATATTCCCTACCTTGAAAGACCGGTCGAGTCAACCTGCCTGATATTTGTATCATCAAAGACGGATTTCAAGAGGAAATTTTATCGAAAAATGAGAGAACTCGGCCAGGCGGTCAATTTCAAGAAGTTAAGCGATAGGCAGGTGATCCCATGGATCAAGAAAACGGCAAAGGAACTTGATCTCAACATTGAAGACGAGGCCTGCGCTTATCTCCAGCAACTTGTGGGTAATCGTCTAATGGATCTTCATGCTGAACTGGAAAAACTCAGTCTCAGGTATGGAGAGAAAGTTGTGGGTTTGGAAGAGGTCAGGGCGGTTGCTATTTTCAGCCGTATTTACACTGTCTTCGAATTGATGGATGAAGTGTCATTCAAACGGCGTGGCGAATCCATATCGGTATTGAACAGGCTTTTAGAGGAAGAAGGTAGCGATGCATCCTTGAAGGTTTTGGGGATGCTTAATCGACAAATCCGGTTACTGTGGCAGGCTAAAACGGTCAGTGATAAAGGGGGGCGGGCTGCTGATGTGAGCCGCAAAATCAAGCTGCCATCGTTTCTGGTATCCAGGATTGTGCAGCAGTCGAAACACTGGAAAACCGACGACTTTGAACGTGCCTTTCATTTGATGTACAAGGCAGACGGGCTCCTTAAGTCAGGAGCCCATGGTCGTATGGTTCTCGAAAATCTGGTGTTTTCGCTCTGCGAATAAGGAGCAATTAGGACGTTGTAAGCTGATTAACCTGCCGTGCCAGGCGAGAAATTTGTCGAGCAGCCTTTTTTTTGTGAATGACACCTTTGGAAGCGGTCTTTTGAAGGACAGAAACGACTTTTGTAAATTCATCTTTAGCTTGCTCCACAGAGTTACCGGCCACAGCTTTTCTGACTCCTTTAATAGTGTTCTTGGCCGTGGTCTTGTAACTCTTGTTTCGTATTCTCCTGATCTCGCTTTGCCGAGCACGTTTAAACGCTGATTTATGATTTGCCAAATGTGGGTCTCCTTTTTTTATTTAAGTGAACGAAAGTGCCTAAAGTGCTTAAAATTTAAAACAACAGAATTTATGAGTGATATCAGTAATTTTAGTTTATTTTTAGTAACATCCCGATAAGTATGGGCATTCCGAACCTTCCCCCTTTTGCAAAGGGGGATTTTATTAATACAGCCCGAACTTATTGAGAAATTATGCTTCAAGGCATTCACTGATACAGCATATAGATATTTTATGTCAAGGTTTTTCTGGGGAACACCGTAATTTGCCCGAATCTGAGAAAAAAAATGTAAGCCGAGCGGCAGGGGTGGTAGGTTTCTACACCTTTCTAAGCCGTATCCTGGGTTTGGTGCGGGATATGGTTATCGCCAGCCTTTTTGGCTCCGGTATGGCTGCGGATGCCTTTTTTGTGGCCCTTCGCATCCCAAATCTGTTGAGACGCCTCTTTGCAGAAGGCTCACTCACCATTGCGTTTATCCCGGTTTTTACAGAGTATCTTACCACAAAAACCAGGAAAGACGCCTTTGACGTGGCAAGGATTGTGTTAACCCTACTTACGCTCAGTCTTGTAATTGTAACGGTCCTTGGCATTCTTTTTTCTCCATGGATTGTACGAATACAGGCATTTGGATTTGGATGTTCCGGGGTTAAGTACGATCTCACGGTATTGCTCACCCGTATTACATTCCCTTACATCTTCTTTATCAGCATTGTGGCCTTTTTTATGGGGGTCCTCAATTCATTAAGGCACTTCGCAGCGCCGGCTGCCGCACCTATTTTTCTGAACGCGGGCATCATTGGGGCCGCGTATTTCATTTCTCCCCGCTTGCCAGACCCTATTGTGGGGGTGGCTATTGGGGTTATAATCGGCGGCATTCTTCAGGTGGGTTTGCAGATCCCCTGGGTCATTAAAGAAGGACTTAAACTATTTCCCCTGTGGCAGCCGAATCACCCTGCAGTGAAAAGGATCGGGATCCTTATGCTGCCTGCCATTTTTGGATCCGCTGTGTACCAGTTAAACAGCTTTATAGGTACACTCCTTGCTTCATTCCTGGCGGAAGGGAGTGTCTCATGGCTTTATTATGCAGATCGTCTTGTCCAGTTCCCCCTGGGGGTATTTGCGATCGCCATTAGCACCGCTGCGCTCCCATCCCTTTCAACCAAGGCAGCAATAAATGACCTCAAGCAATTCGGAGATATACTGAGCCATGCCCTGCGCATGATTTTTTTCATTACCCTGCCGGCCACTGTAGGCTTGATCATCCTCGGAAAACCGATTATTCGAGTTCTTTTTGAAAGGGGAGCCTTTGATGCTACCTCTACACTGATGACAAATCACGCTTTAATCTTCTATGCGCTGGGTCTCCTGGCCTTTTCAGGGACCCGGATAATGGTTGCGGCCTTTTATGCGCTTCAGGATACAAAGACCCCGGTCAAAATCGCTGTTGTGGCATTCTTAACTAATTTTATCTTCAGCCTATTGCTGATGGGCCCTTTGAAGCACGGTGGCCTTGCACTTGCCCTGTCATTGGCGTCGTCGATTCAGTTTTGCCTCCTGGCCTTTTTACTGAAAAGAAAAGTACACATTGTTAACCTGAGACCGGTCCTGATATCCGGCCTGAAGTGTGCTTTTGCAGCCGCAATCATGGGAACAGGAATTTTTTATGCCCATTCCAGATGGCTAACCGCGGATTCGAGTTTGGGTTTATTGAGTATGTCTATGGAGATAGGTGGTCTCATCGGGATCGGCATAGCCCTCTATTTTGTGCTTACAAAAATCCTGGGTTGCCGCGAATTAGGATCCCTTTGGGACACATTCTCACCAATAATCAGGAGAGGTAAACGCGGTTAAGGGCCGATGTGAATGCAGCGCCCGGTTGTAACGATGATTTTGCCAAAGGTTACTAAAGACAGAGGGGATTGCTAAACATAAATACTACCAATTAAGAATAAGTTTGGAATACTGTAATTATAAAGTGTTTAATAATTATTGACATAATAAGTTATTTATGTTTATAAATCTAAATCTTGTTATAATTCGTGCAAAATCGTTAAAATTATTTATCTTTTTAGAAAGGAATAGCCTGTGACCTGTGTTAAAATCTCTCATGATATAATAGATGATTCCCTATACAAAGCTGGGCTTATTAAAGACCATGTAACGCCTGATTATTTAATGGAAAATGAGACAGAATCGATTCGCTTAGAAGTCAAAACCCGCCCCGAAGCGGTACGAAAGCAGGCCTTGTGGAGTGGGCTGAAACCTGGACTCCGGGTACTTGACGCAGGATGCGGACCAGGTAAGGTAACTTCGATTCTCCATGAAATTATTCAGCCAGATGGAAGCGTTTTAGGCGTGGATTATTCGGAAGAAAGGATCTGCCATGCCAATGAGCACTATGGACATAAATCTGGGATAGATTTTCAACTTCATGACCTGAGGGATCCTCTTGAAGGTGTAGGCCAGTTTGATCTTATTTGGGTCCGTTTTGTGTTGGAGTATAACCTTTTGGAGAGTTCTGAAATTGTCAAAAACCTCACGGCGTGTCTAAAACCGGATGGCTATCTCTGTTTATTAGACCTTGACCACAACTGTTTATCCTATTATCAATTACCCGCCAAAATGGAAAAAATTCTCTTCAACCTCATGGCAAAATTAGAACAAGAATACAACTTCGATCCCTATTCAGGTAGAAAGTTGTATTCCTATCTGTATGAACTTGGTTATCAGAATATCCAGACAAATATCATCGCACATAATCTAATTTACGGAAATATAGACAAAGCTGATCTTTACAACTGGACAAAAAAGGTGCAAGTGGCTTCTGGAAAAACCAAAGAATTGTTTGAAAAATACCCGGGTGGCTCTGATGCCTTTCTTTCAGATTTTATCCATTTCTTTAGTGATCCTAAACGTTTCACGTATACACCCTTGATCCTTTGCAAAGGGATGAAGCCTTTATCGGATTAGTGTATTGGAAAGTAATATGCCCTTTTCAAGGTCTTACACCAGCTATGGCAGAAAATTCTATAGCTCAAAAAATGGGGCCTTTCTTTATTCCTTGTCATCCATAACTTTACGAATAGCCTGAAGCATTTGCCTTACTTCGTATGGCTTACCCACGAAGCCTTTTGCCCCTGCACCAATCGCATCTTTTGTTGGTCCGTTAACAGAATAGCCGCTGGCAATGATTACTTTTACACGCGGATTCATTTCGACAAGCTTTTCCAAACACCGCTTTCCACCCATCCCTGGCATGCTCAGGTCTAAGATGACCAAATTTATATGCTCATTTTTCTTCTCGTAAAGTTCCAGGGCACTTTCTCCATCCGGAGCAGTAAGCACCGCGTAACCAAAACTGCCAAGTAATTCTTCACCGAGTTGTCGAATACTTTCTTCATCATCAACCAGCAGGATAGTCTCAGTACCACCTTTTATGGGGGCTTCTGCCTCTTTCGACACCCGGCTGTCTATTTCGCTTTCTATAATAGGAAAGTAGATACTAAAGGTAGTTCCTTCACCTGGTTCGCTCGTACATGTGATATAGCCTCCATGGCTTTTTACGATACCGTAAACCATGGCCAACCCCAGACCTGTTCCTTTGCCTGTTTCCTTTGTAGTAAAGAAAGGTTCAAATATGTGCTCTTGCAACTCCTTGTCCATTCCCTGCCCAGTATCCAAAACTTTCAAAAGAACATACTCCCCGGGGCTGGCTCCTAAATGATTTTTGCAAAATTTCTCATCAAGGATAATATTCTTTGTCTCAAAGAACAGCTTACCGCCATCAGGCATGGCATCCCTTGCATTGACTCCCATATTCATCATAATCTGTTCTATTTGGACGGGGTCACCATTGATAACTTGAAGGTTGTCTGACAAATTTAATTTAATACTGATCATTTTTGGAATAGTACGCTCAAGCATTTTAGAGACCTGCACCACTTCCTGATTGAGATCCACCGGCCTGAGTTGGCTTTCTACTTTTCTGCCAAAAATCAGTAGGCGTTTTGTCAGTTCACTGGCCCTCTGGGCAGATGATTCGATCGCTTCCAGCTTTTCATGGTCAGGATCGCTCAAATCCTTACCCATTAGCATAATCTGGGTGTAACCAATGATGGCCTGGAGGATATTATTGAAATCGTGGGCAATTCCACCAGCTAAGGTGCCAATGGCTTCCATTTTTTGAGCTCCCTGTAGCTGGGCCTCCAAAGTCTTTTTTTCTTGAGCCGAACGTTTGAGTTCTGTGATATCGTTACCAATGCAGAGGATTTCTGCTAGTTGACCACTGTGGTCAAAGATAGGTTTGTAAGTCCAGGCAATCCAGACAGATTTACCATTATTTAGAACACTCTCGTCCTCGCTGATGATATGTCTTTCCGGATCTTCGCGGAGAGCTTTTAACAGGCTTTCAATATCGAGTTTTGTTGATTTTGTATCGGGAAGAATAGTGCCTAATATATTTTTTCCTATTACCTCATCTTCCCGATATCCAAAGAATTTCTGTGCAAATTCATTAAAAAAAGTGATTTTACCCTCGATATCCTTTCGTAAGATAATACTATTAGCGTTCTCAACAAGGTCACGATACTTTTTCTCACTCTCCTGAAGTTTTTGAAAAGATATTGTTTCGATTATATTAATTGCTGTTTGTGATGCAACCCCCATTAAAAGACTCATATCGCTTTGAGTGAGGCTCCTCTTTGATTTGACGTTATCTATGGTTAATATACCCAGAGATTCTTTTTCATAGACAACAGGAACGCAGATAAGTGACTTAACACCCATGCGTTCAGCAATCTCAAGACTTCTCTTCGAAAAGTTTTTTGCATTCTCCGAAATATCGTTTAACAAAAAAGACTTCTGCTTCTTAAAAGCTGATACAAACACTCCTTTTGATTCAGGATTGTCAAGATGAAACTCAGTTCCTCGTAAAAGATTCTCGTGATCTTTAGTGTAACCGTAGCCATTTACATAAAGGAGTCGGGTTTTTTCATCATTAGCAAGCATGATCATCCCGCGATCAAAATCAAGACGCTTATACATAAGATTCACAACAGTAGTGATGAGCTTATCAGTATCTAACATTGTGGAAGTAGCTTGGCCGATCTCCTGTATGAGCAACGCATTATTGTATCGAATATTTATCTCCTCTACAAGATCTTTGGCTGCATCGCCCTGTGTTTTAATGGTTGTATCAAGATCTTTTTTTTCAAGATGTGCAGAATAGAATGAAAATGCCAAAGTAAGAAGAGCAAACAGTAATACAACATAGGGCCAAGATGTAACGGGTAGGATAAAGTATAACGTAAAAGAGGCTAAGCTACCGAGTATAAGAGAATAATTTCGTAATCGTTTCCAGACGAGAGAACGTGGCGTTTCCCAGGAAATAATGTAGCGACAGCAGTTATCACCTTTGTGGTAACAAGTGGGGTGTTCGATCTTAGAATAATTTTGCGTAAACAACGTTGCCAGCGATTCAAAAGTGCCCATCCGGTTTTCACATTGGTACGGTTTCTCTTTCACCCCCGGATTGGGAGTGGAAACAATTTCAACCTTATTACGTCCCAGCTTTTTTGTAGTGATAGTCGGACCACGGCTAAAGAGCATATAAACCCTTCCCATCAACATATATGCAGACGTGAGGCTCAGCAATCCCAATGTGTATTGTTGTGCAGCCCCCAGCGCTTCAGATGATGCTCCGTAACGTCCTGCTTCTCGTGCGATGCCCGGATTGCCTGTCTTTTCAACGACGATTTCCTGAAATCGGTCCACTTGATCCTGGGTGAACCAGTGCCCTTGGTCTTCCACCTCATATGCAGACATTCCTGCATACTCTAAGATAGAATCAACATCTATATCGGGATAATATTTACCAAGATATCGTAGATAAAGTTTCGTGATTCTACTGTTATAAATGGGTACGTTTTCGTTCGTTTTTGCGGAGTTTTCACTGTATCCCATAATAAAGCTACTTTTGTTATTTATGAGTGTAAATTTTACATCTGACAGGGGCTATTGGGTAATTGGAGAGTCCCCGTAGTGTGAACGAAATTATTGCCAGGGTTTCCTATTGCCAATATCCTGCCCTAAATTTGCTCTCCACATATTCCATAAATTTATCGAAAATGCTACCGTCGTAAATCCACAGTTGATATTTTTTTCCATAGGGGATTCCTTTTGTGTCCACATATTCAAGGGGATAAATTAGAATAGGAATTTTATCCATAGGATAAAGAGGAACCAATTGTCCAATGGCAATGGAGAGTATATCCCAGGGCAGACTTTCTGGATTAACCACTAAGATCTTGATTCCATTTAAAAATTCAGACAGGTTCAGCCCCAATTCGGATTGGTTAACCAACAAAATAGCTCTCAGATTCCTATCATATGCTAAGGAATATGTGTTCCATTTACGCAAAAAACCGAGCCGACTATAAACTTCCTCAAGAGATTCGCCGCTGGAAATTCCTTTACTTAGGCCTAACGCGTCAAGCAAAAGGCCCCCAGAGCAATGATCATAAAACCGATTGAGTTCCAACAGATCCATATTCGAACTCTTTTTTAGCGACCACCCTTCTGGGAGTCGGGTGCCGAGAGATAGTGTAGGGTAGGGAAGATAAGAAAAAAGATCCATTGAGCAACCCTTGGGGTTGTTCAGGGCCCTTGTAAAATTACCAAAAACCCGATTTGCGAATTTCTTGTTTGGCTGGAAATAAACCATCACATAGTCTATATTTGTAGAGGGCATGCGATACATATCATGAAGGTAATGCATGGTTTGCTTTAACACGATTAAGCCAGCCCGCCTACCGTCCACGCTACCCGCAGCATGGTGTTGAATAATCCACGCTCGCTCATAGGCCCTTACCATAGAAATATGGCCATGGATGCGCCCGTTCTCCTCGTAGGTAAAATGCCTCGCAATATCCGGGCTCTCCTTGTACAGCTTTTGATACGTCTTTTTAAGATCCTCCCGATGAGACTGGATAAGACGATACTTCATGGGGTATATGAAACCCGATTCAAAAAAGAATTTCCACAGGTCATCCATATTCACATAACTCGAAGCATAGGTATGTGGATCAAGGGCATGGGTTATGATGTGGGTCAAGCGGCTATAAGCGTTAACATCCATGTCCAAAATAGAAAGGCCACATCGAAAGCCGCGTCCCCTTTCCTCTGAACGGTAGATCACCTTGGCTATGCACCTCATCTCTGATGTGTCACCAAAAGTGACGATTAGCTCGGGAATGATCATACCTCTGAGCAAAACACCGTCATCTGCGTTCTCGTATACTGAAAAACCTGAGGTGGAGACACCTGAAGCTTGCAGTTGGATTCTCCTTCGCAATAGAGGATGTTTAAAAATGAGTGTAGGTGATGGTAACAAGTCCCGGCGAGGATTGCGGAGTTGCCTCCCCCTCCCGGGGTTGATCTTTTTTTCCACAGGAACCAGAACAATCTCTCGATATTTCAGGTTGATTTTTTGGCGAGCGCAATGACAGGGACCAGAAAAAAGAATTTGTTGTTTATTTTGCAAATGAACGGTCATCATTTCATTCGCATTGAACCATCGAAAGGAACAAGGCGCCTCTGGCTTCACTCGTATTCGAAACCCAATGGGACTAAAGTCCAATAATTCTCCTTTTGCCAAAAAACCGCTCTGAATCAATTCTGCTGTTATATCCCGGCTCGTATAACGCCTGGCATGGCGTTCCTCCACAGCATGGCTTGTAGAAGGCAATTCAATTGTAAAATGTTTGTCATCAATCTCCTGCACCACAGCGGGCACCAGTATTAAGGACCGTCCGTCAACAATGATAACATATTGGAATTTTGAGTCTTTTGGATTGAAACCCACAAAGTTCCCGTCAGACCAGCGGCAAGTGAGCTCATTGCCGAGGCAGGGTTCAGGATATGCCCTTATAAGGACGCTATCTTCGTATTTTGTATGCCCAAGAAGGGCAAAAACATACCCATCTATAAAATGGATGTGGTTAAGTGCGTTTGTAACTGTCTCTTTTTTGACCGGTTTGGCGTTTTCAAGAGCATCGGTCAGAGTCCGGTGCTGGAAAAGCCAGGGTGGGAGTTTTTTGTCCTCGCCAGAGGTTTGCTTGAAAGATCCATTCATTTTGGGAAAGATTTTTTGCGATTTATGTGACTTAGATGTACCCATTTAATCAGGCTGCCGAAAGATCCTATTTTAAGGTTCACTACGTAATAGAGGTTTTTGAAAGCACAAAAACAGCGCAAACTATACACGAGATACAATGCAATATCAAGAGTGTTTCACCAAAACGAGAGGTTCAATTAACATATGAGCCAATTTCAAAACGGATAAAGGAAGCGAGGTTATCCTCGGATAATATGTTTGGAATTGCGATTAAGTTGTTGATTAATCTGAAGAAAGTGCTCTATTATCTCAAAAATCAATTTAAAATTCAAAACAAGAAAGGAGATAATTGAATTAGAGTTCTCTCCTATATATAGTATAGCATACAAAACTCACTTTTTCCATGGATAGAAGAAACGCTTGATCCTCTCACGAAAAAAGAGAAACAATTTGTCAGGGTGGGTAGCCTGATAGACGTGCAGAGGCACATGACGCGATACCGCTGGTATGGAAAGGGATGCAAAGGCAAAGACCGGGTAAGTATTGCCAAGGTTAGTGTGCATAAGGTATCTATCCAAATTTTAAGGGAATTCGCCCATTCTCGGAGTAAAAAGACATCGACCAACAATATCGTCGTTGAAATCATTGCCGAACAGAGGGAGATAGTAGGATACGGAGAAGGTTCGCCAAGGTTGGGCGTAACAGGTGAAACGCAAGAAAATGCCATCGATAGCATAGGCCATTTCCTGGAATAGGTTTTCAGAGATGTAAAATCCATCTTAGAGCCTAAACCCGTATTTCACCACCGAGATGAAAACATTCGGGGTCATGTATTCTATGTTTTTTTGCCCTCGTGCTCTAAAAAGAATTAGATCACTACCTTCATAAAGCTGGCATATTTTTAAGTGGGTTGACACCAAACAGGATATAAATTATTTTCAAAAAACTACTATAGAAGACAATTGAAAGCGCATGTTGTTACGAAGTGAATGTCTTGGTATCGGTAGCAAGGTCTTTAAGGCGATTGTCGTAACTATCCCTGCTACTGTGAGGGAGACATAAAATATGTCAAGGAACAATTTGTGTTACCAAGAATTTTTTGGCATATCCATATTGTTGATACCAATGAACTGATTTTCCGTCACTGCCAAAGATCTGTTAAATTGATTATCAGGCTTATGACAAAAAAAATCAGACGAGCTGAGGGTAAACCGATGGATGCAGTAATTGTGGCTGGTTTGTCTAAAAGCAGAGGCAGCCAATTCAGTGTAAAGAAAGAGTATCTGCTCACCAGAAACGGAATGATTATGAGCTATGGGAATTTGCAAAAACTATTCGGTCTCTCTTCGTCTTTCGATTTCGAAAATTTCACCACTCCTTATCTTGCAGGAATATATCTTTACAACTACCTCACTCGGAGAGGTATAAGTTGCGGACTAATCAATTTTTTGGATTTAGAAGAAAAAGAATTTGAAAAGCTCCTCAACCAGGACCCCAAGGTAATCGCGCTTTCCACAACCTTTCTTACCAATATAAAAGCGGTGAAAAACGTCACACGGAAAATTCGCTGTCGCGCCCCTGGCATAAAAATCATTCTAGGGGGACCGCTGGTATATAACAGCTACCTCTTATTCAGGTTAAAGGATTCCGTTTATGATACGGATTCTTGTGCTTCCGATTATTTCTTTCTCAACCGTGAAAAAGAATATTACGAGGATATCGATCTGTTTGTAATAGAGGATCAGGGAGAGAAAACCTTATTTCAGGTAGTTACAGCAATAATAAACCGACAGGATTACCTGGAGACACCTAATATTGCTTTTTACAAAGATGACAATTTGGTTATTACTGACAAGATAGCCGAAAATAATGACTTTTCGGATGACCTGATCTACTGGGATGAAATGCCCGAGGAATTCATCTTTCCTGTTTTCCCAGTGAGGGGCTCTCGAGGCTGTCCATTTAAGTGCAAATATTGCAATTTTTCTCCTGGCCGTTCTTTTCACCTGAAAAGCCCGGATAGTATATCCAAAGAAATTGCAGCTTTGGCAGATACTGGAAAAGTGAAGATGATAAGGTTTACTGACGACAACCTGTTTTTTGATCGGAGGCATCTAGAGGACTGTTGTAGAAAAATAATCGAAATAGGAAAGGGAATAAAATGGACCTCGTTTATACGGGCAGATTCCATCACTAAAGAGAATATCAAGTTGTTGAGAGACTCCGGATGTGTGCTTGCTCAAATTGGAATGGAATCTGGTGATAGAAAGATCTTGAAGGAGATGAACAAAAAAAGTTCCCCAGAAAATTATTTAAAAGCCATCGCGCTACTAAACTCCCATGGTATTTCCACTCAATTGTATTTCATCATCGGGTTCCCTGGTGAAACGCCTCAGAGTATCGAACGTACTATCGAGATGATAAACAGATTCTACAATCAAGGTCCGGCCATCAATGAACTTATGGTATTTCCTTTTCAGTTCGCCCCCCTTTCGCCGATATACGATCCGGATAATGCAATAAAATACAGTTTAAAAGGCTATATGAACCAATGGACACACTATACAATGGATTCTGAACAAGCTGGTGCATATGCTATTGATTTTATTGATAAAGTAGAGGATGTTTACCCCCATTACGGAATTGAGGAGCTTTTGATGGTCGAAATGGCAAAGTTAAAGGAAATTTCCCGGCTTCGTCATAAAATATTCAGGGCTCAAAAGTCTAAGGCATCCAAACGGGAAACAGAGCAATACTGGCAAGAGTTAAAAAAAGCGGTAACAGCATAATTGATTTTCCATAGAGTTTTTCTTCATAAGAGAGATTAATCTGATAATATATATTAGGCATGAGTAAAATCATACTGCCCCTAGCCTTAAGGGACAACGACGGAGTAAAATCTCACACTGTAATGCTCTGGCATCCACGATCAGAGCATAGTTTTTTTGTTTTGTACCACGATGTATCCATAGCTCGCTAGGATACCTTTCTATTTCCGATCAAAGAAAATCAGGCCTGACAATACTACTGGAATCGCTCCCAACCATACGTTCAATAGTCCTGTTTTGAATTCAAGAACCAAATTTATCCTTTTCCTTCTGTTTGGTCCTTATGATCCATTTAGGATTCGCCCATAAAAACACACTCGCAATTACATGTATTTGGCATTAGACCTCGATTCTTTTCCCAAATTATTAATCCAGCGCAAACTTCAGGCATAGCCGGAGATATACCCTGGATTAGTTATTGACTCGACAGTTCAAAGTTCTCGTAATCACTTGATATTATTAGAAAAGGAAAAATTCAGTGAGAATTAATATATCTAATAATATCCAAGACTTAAGGAGTTATGCTACGAATATTCTGGATAACTTTGGACTCTTGAGTTATTGAATAATAGTAAAAAATACTTTTTTAAAGTCCACCCCACAGGGAGAATATATAAAATTGCGAAGCAATTTTATAACTTGAATGATGTTGATAAATTCTTATTTTTCTGCCATAGAGATTATGTCAAATTAAGTAAGAAAAAAAGCGAAGGAATTGAAATGGTGATGGACAAAGAATTGAGTTTTGAGCAGGGACCTATCAGGCCGCCAAATGAGGCGCGGAGTCTGCTTTTAAGGGTGACCCGCAATTGTCCGTGGAACCAGTGCATGTTCTGCCCTGTGTATAAGGGAAGAAAATTTTCTTTGAGGACGGTTGAGGAGATCAAGCAGGACATCCGGACGGCCAGGGACATTGCTGAAGATATCAAGGCCCTTTCGTGGAAGCTCGAGGCCAGCGGAAGTACTGATGATCAGGTGGTCAGCCATATTTTCGGAAGCTCTGCTTATAGTGACAGCTACCACAGTATTGCAGCCTGGCTTTATTACGGAACCGGGGCCTGTTTTCTGCAGGATGCGGATAATCTGATCATGAAGACCAATGACCTCGTTGAAGTCCTTGAGTTTCTGAGAGAGAAATTTCCAAATATCACCCGGGTTACAACATATTCCAGGCAACATATTGAGGCAGGTAGAAAAGTCATTGAGGCCGGCATGGAACTGTCCGAATACGTAATGCCCGGGTTAGGTGGACAGGAGATGTGGCGGGAACATGCAGTTGAGACTGCCAGGGTGCTCAATCAGATTAACCCCCACTTTATACGCCTCCGCAGTCTGAGAGTCCCCAGCCGGGTGCCTCTTTACGAGAAACTGAAGGACGGAACTTTTACCATGCAGACTGATGATATGATGGCGGAAGAGATCAGGATTTTCATTGAGAACCTCGATGGAATCACCAGCACCGTAACAAGTGATCATATCATGAATCTTTTGGAGGAGGTCGATGGCAAGATGCCTGAAGACAAAGAAAAGATGCTGGAGGTTGTCAAAGCTTATCAGGATCTACCAGAGTCTGAAAGGTTTATATACAGGGTGGGTCGCAGGGGAGGGGCATACCGCTCCACAGATGACCTGAAACGTGACCCGGTGACATATGAAAAAATTAAAAACCACTGCATGTCCAATTTTCAAGGAAATAGAAGATATCATTATCATAACAACTATTAAACCACTCAACTACTTAAACAGTTAACGAGATTTGAAGTTGGAGCAACCTAAATGAGTTTTTATCCGGTTTGTATTGAGCTTGAAGGTAAAACTGTCCTCGTTGTGGGCGGGGGCAGAGTTGCCCAGAGAAAGGTTGAAACCCTGCTGAAGTTTGGGGCTTCAATACACATTGTCAGCAGGAGGTTAACCAATAAACTTAAAGAATTAGTTGAAGCTAAAGAAATCCATCACATTGGCGAGGAATTCAGGGACGAACACTTAGATGGGGCATTTCTTGTGATCGCGGCCACGGATGACGAACTATTGAATCGTAAGGTCAGTGAAAGCGCACAAAAGAGGCATTTACTCATAAATGCAGTTGACCAGCCGTCTGACTGTAATTTTATTGTTCCATCCATTGTCAATCGTGGAGATCTTTTGATTGCAATATCCACTTCAGGAAAAAGCCCGGCCCTTGCAAAGAAACTAAGGAAGGAACTTGAGGTACAATTTGGCGGAGAATACGAAACTTTCCTTACTTTGATGGGCTGCTTGCGCGAGGGAGGAATTCCTTATGATATATCTATGGTTCAATATGGCGCTTTTCTTTGAGCTGCTGGCTACAGGCGGATTTGTTGTCTATATTGTTAAGCAGAAAAAGTGGGTATTCAGGTGTTCGTATTGGATTCTTGTTGCCGGGTTTGTATGCCATACCATCTTTCTTAGTTATAGATATTACTCACTGGGCACTGCGCCGGTCCTGGACCTTAAATCTGCCCTCGGATTTTTCGCATGGAGCATTATCTGCGTTTACCTGATCTTCCAGATCAAATTCAGACTCATGGTGCTGGGCTCTTTTGTTGCGCCTTTGGCGGCTTTTTTGATGATTATTTCATCTGCAATACCCTGGGTGGAAGGGCCTGTAAAACCGGTATTCAAGAGTCTCTGGCTTACTGTTCATGTTGGGACTGTATTTATCGGTAATGCTCTGTTTGCCATCGCATTCCTGGCCGCAATCATGTATCTGATCCAGGAGCATCAGATCAAGCGCAAACGCCTGGGGTCGGTTTATGACAGACTCCCTTCTCTGGCAACCCTCGATTCCATAAATTACTACTCTCTAATCTATGGTTTTCCTTTTTTGACTCTTGGAATGATAACCGGCTCCATATACGCTCAATATGCCCTGGGTAAGTATTGGCAATGGGATCCCAAGGAGGTGTGGTCTCTAATTACATGGATCTTTTACGGGGCGCTTCTTCACGAAAGACGCAGAGCCGGAAAATACTGTCAAGGCGTTAGCCTGGATGAGGGATATTGAATGTGTCGGTGAGGGGCTTTTTCTGTCCACATGCAATCGGGTGGAGGCCTTGTTTACAACTGAAGCTGCTGGAGAGGCTAAAAAGTCGGTCATTTCATTGTTGTCAGGGTTGGGTAATATGCCTGAGGAGAAATTTTCATCAAGTCTTTATACCTTCGAAGACAGGGATGCCGTGATGCATGTTTTCAGGGTGGCCTCGAGCCTTGATTCCATGGTAGTGGGGGAACCCCAGATACTGGGACAGATAAAGGAAGCTTATGCACAGGCTACTATACAAAAGACCTCAGGCGTCATCCTGAATCGTTTGATGCACCGGGCCTTTCATGTTGCCAAACGGGTTAGGACGGAGACAGAGATCTGTGAGGCGGCGGTTTCCATCAGCTATGCGGCTGTTGAGCTTGCGAAGAAAATATTTCATGTTCTTGATGGGAAAAAGGTACTCCTCATAGGCGCCGGGGAAATGGCTGAATTAGCAGCCAGACACCTGATGACCCATGGTGTGAGTAAAATGGTTGTGGCCAATCGAACTTTTGAGCGGGCCGTGCAGGTGGCGGAGCTGTTCAATGGGAGCCCTGTTTCGTTTGATGAAATTGGCGCCCAACTCCTGGAGGTGGACATAGTGGTAACCTCCACTAGTGCACCAGAATATGTAATAACCCATGAACTGGTGAAAAAATCTCTCAGAAAAAGACGCAATCGACCTCTCTTTTTCATTGATATAGCGGTCCCAAGAGACGTTGAGCCAGCGGTTAACCATCTTGAGAACGTGTATGTTTACGACATTGATGATCTAAAAGGAGTTATTGAATTAAATATGGCACAGCGGCAACAGGAGGCCATTAAGGCAGAGCGCATTGTCCAGGAAGAGGTGGTCAAGTTCGAAAAATGGCTCAAGACGCTTGAAGTGGTGCCAACAATTATTTCTTTGAGGGAGAAGGTGGAATCTATTATACAGGTGGAGCTCAAGAAAAGCAGCTCAGCCCTGGACGGACTGACGCCTTCCCAAAACAAGGCAATCCGGGGCCTGACGCGATCCATTGCTGAAAAGGTTATTAATGACCCCATCGTCTATCTAAAAGGAAAGGCAGACAGACCGTCTCTGAACATGTATCTCGATGTGACAAGAATGCTTTTTAAGCTGGATGAGGATAATGGAGATGCTGATAAATAAACGTCTGAAAAATTGTATCTCGGCGGGAAAAATGCAAATAATTTTTCAATGCCTGAGGCTTTCCCTCGCGCATGGAACATTTGAAGGCGCAGGGCGCAAGGCTTAGGGCGTAAGGTCGAAATATTTTTTTTGCCTTGAGTCTTATGCCTTATACGTCAAACCCATTATTCCAGCATGTTTTTTGTGCCTTTTTGCGGCTTTATTAACCTTGAACCGTGAACCATTGAACTTTGAACCTGAATATTTACAGACAAAGGAGTTAAAAAATGGACTTAAATAGAATGATCCAAACCATCAAGGAGCATCCTGACTACCCTAAGATGGGAATGATCGCGAGTCATCTCGGAGTGGTGCGGGAGACGTCCCTTGACGGGCGGAAAGTGACAGGTATTGAGGTCGGACCGGACCCGATTATAATTGATAATATAGTTAGTGAAATAAAGCAAATACCAGGTATTATTGAGGTATTGATTGAAGTAAGTAAAGGAACACTGAAGGTAGGGGATGAGATCATGGCGGTGGCAATAGGTGGAGACACCCGTGAGCATGTTTTTCCTGCCCTTGCGAGTGCTGTGGATCGTATTAAAAGGGATGGTACGACGAAAAAGGAGATTTTTTACGGAGGATGAACCATGGGCATGGTGGATATTACTGAAAAGGCCATAGTCAGACGCCAGGCAGAGGCGGTGGGAAGGATTTTCCTTTCTCCTGACACTATAGAAAAGATTGGGACCCATCAGATAAAAAAGGGAGATCCTCTGCTGGTGGCGGAGGTGTCTGCGATGAATGCGGCAAAGCAGACCTATCTGCTGATTCCCCATTGTCATCAGATCCCTCTTGATACAGTGAAGGTGACATTCGAGGTGTCAAAGGAAACCATTGAGGCGAGATGTTTTGTGAGGGCGCAGGCGAGGACGGGTGTTGAGATGGAAGCCCTCGTTGGTGTCTCTATTGCATTAAATACACTTTGGGATATGGTGAAATACTTAGAGAAGGACGAAATGGGTCAATATCCTGAAACGAGGATAACCGATATCAAGGTAATCATGAAAGAAAAAGGTCATTAGTTCAACTACATTTTAGAAAATTGAGGCTCAATGTATGATTGAAGTACGTTTTCACGGGCGCGGTGGGCAGGGGGCAGTGGTTGCCTCCAAGATAATGGCAAATGCCGTGTTCTTTGACGGGAAGTACTCCCAGTCGTTTCCCGCATTTGGCGTAGAACGCCGTGGTGCGCCTGTAGCCGCTTTTTTGAGGGTCGACAGTGCCCCCATAAGACTAAGAACAGAGATCTATGAGCCGGACTACTTAGTGATCCTGGATCCAATCCTTATTGAACAGATCCCAGTGACGCGAGGGCTCAAGCCTGCAAAAGTGCTCGGTATTGTCACCATGGATAACCTGGTCAAGGCCATAAAGGATGAAGTACCGCTGCATAAGGAAAATAATGCTGAGGCCGCCAGAGATGCCTATCAGTCTGTGAGTAAGGTAACGACTTTTTAATTAATCTCAGCTCTTCTATGTGTGTTAGATAGTGATTTGTGATGCCCTATGGAATAAAGTTCAAATGACAAAATCCGAATGTCAAATCAAATCCAAAACCCCAATGTCAAAATGTTTTCAAAAACGATCAGTTATTTGTCTTTTTCGCAACATATCAATATGTCCGGGCATTCAGGCTGCTTCCCCCTTTTGCAAAGGGGGATTGAGGGGGATTTTTCTAATACAGCCTGGCCTTATTGAGAACTTACTCTTTTCCCCATTGTGCATCTCCATTAGTGTAGGCTGCGTTTGAATTAGTGGGTGGACATATATTTTAGCGTTTGTCATTTGACATTCATTTGAAATTTAGGTTTTGACCTTTGTCATTCGAATTTATTTTATTTGCATATTTTGCCCCTTTTAGAGTCACCATTCAAGCCGCCGCTTAAAGGGATTGTAGTTGACTTAATTTCATCAGAATATACAGGGCGTAACTTATTTAGAAGTTACGGATTTAATAACAAATGAAATACACTAACCGTGAAGTTCAAACCCCATTATGCTGTATCTCCACCACGTCGAGTCTAATAAATAAAACCGGGAGTTGGAGATTTGCAAGCCCTGTTTTTGTTCACAGGGCTTCCCCCTGTAATGAGCAGTGCCCGGCTGACGAAGACATTGCAGGCTACATGTATCTTGCTGCTCAAGGTAGGTTTGAAGATGCCTGGCGACTCATTATGAAGGAAAATCCCTTTCCAGCGGTCATGGGGCGGGTCTGTTATCATTCCTGCGAGACAAGATGTAATCGGGCCGAGCATGATGATGCTGTCTCCATAAATATGGTGGAGCGCTTCATTGGTGACTATGGCCTTGCCCACGGCATTGAGATAGAACTTACACGCCCGGAAATAGATAAAAGAGTTGCTATTGTCGGAGCCGGTCCAGCCGGTCTGACTGCTGCCTATCATCTTCGGCTTATGGGCTACGGTGTAACCGTGTTTGATTCCAACAAACTCCCGGGGGGGCTGATGCGATACGGTATCCCGCCCTACCGTCTCCCGAAAGAGATCCTTGACGGCGAAATAGGCCGCCTGTCAAATATGGGTATAGACTTTAATATGGGAGTGAAGATAGGGGAAGGTCTTGCCTGGGAAAAGATTAACAGTGAATTTGATGCAGTCTTTGTCGCCATCGGCGCATACCAGGATGCCGACCTTGAAATCAAAGGTATGGACAAAGGAGGGGTGGTCAATGCCCTGGAATTCTTAAGGGAAGTGAATCTCGGGAAATACTTAGGCACGGGGAAGAAGGTTACGGTGATCGGTGGGGGAAACAGCGCCATTGATTGCGCACGTGTATCACGGCGGCTTGGGGCAGATGTCACCCTTGTATACAGAAGAAGTCTCCCGGAGATGCCGGCTCACTCGGAAGAGGTCAAGATGGCCCTTGAAGAAGGGGTTGAATTCCTTTTCCTGGCAGGTCCAGAGGAGATATACGGTCAGGAGGATGTCTCAGGGATCAGGCTTGTAAAAATGAGCCTGGGCACAGAGGATAACTCTGGCCGTAGACGTCCGGAACCCACGGGCGAGACCTTTGATCTGAATTGTCAGACAGTGATCCTGGCCATTGGGGAATCCTTAAAGATCAAGGATCTGCCGTCTTCTCTGATTTGTGACGGAAATCTGGTAAGGGCTGATGATTTCGGAAGGACCAACAAGGCCGGGTTTTTTGCGGGTGGAGACATAATTGATAGCCCCCGTACAGTGACCCATGCCATTGGATCGGGCAGGAGAGCCGCAGCAGCCATTGATGGATTCCTTAAAGGGATGGAGAGAGATAAAGATGGCCTGAATCAGACTTCAGAGTTGGCAGACTATAATAGCCTGAATTTATTCTATTTTGATCATCGATCGAGGACAAAAGCCCATATCGTTCCGGCGGACAAGAGAATAAACAGCTTTAAGGAGGTTACCTCTTCACCCTCCGAGGAAGAAGCGGTATATGAGGCTGGACGCTGTTTCAATTGCGGCTCATGCACCGAGTGTGGCAATTGCTATATCTTTTGTCCGGACTTTTCCATCAAAAAGAATCCGGACGGTTACGGTTACATTGTGGACCTTGATTACTGTAAGGGCTGTGGAATCTGTGTTCAGGAATGCCCCCGTGGGGCCATGAAAATGGAGTTTATGGAGTAAAGGAATGAGAAAAGTTATGACTGGAAACCAGGCCGTTGCCTACGGAGCCATGCTTGCAGGTGTTGAGGTTGTGGCTGCCTATCCCATAACTCCCCAGACGACCATTATAGAGACTCTGGCTGATATGCAGGCCGAAGGCCTTGGGAATTTCGATTATATACGTGTGGAGTCGGAACACTCTGCCATGGCTGCCTGTATCGGTGCCTCAATGGGAGGGGTAAGAACATTTACTGCCACTTGCGGTCAGGGATTATTCCTGATGCATGAGATGCTTCACTATGCCGCGGGTGCCCGGACCCCTGTGGTGCTGGCCAACGTTAATCGGGCCCCTGCTGCCCCCTGGAACATCTGGAGTGATCAGACAGACTCCCTTTCCCAGCGCGAAACCGGTTGGATACAGCTCTACTGCGAGGGAAACCAGGAGGTCCTGGACACAACCATCATGGCCTTTAAGATTGCAGAAAAATTGAAGCTCCCGGCAATGGTCGTCCTGGATGCATTTTTCCTTTCACACACATCCGAACCGATTGAGATACCTGATAAAGAGGCTGTAAAGGATTTTCTCCCCACCTATGACCCAAAAGACATATGGCTAGACCCGGATAACCCCCATACCTTTGGCGCCATTGCCATGAGCGAGCCCTACATGGAATTGCGATGGCAGATCCAGAGGGATATGGAGAGGGCAAAAAGCGTTATTGCAGAGGTTCATGAGGACTTTGCGCATCAATTTGGGCGGATGTACCATCAGGTGGAGGGATATCTTGCAGAGGACGCAGAGGTTTTGGTTGTCTGCACAGGAACCGCTGCCTCAACGGCCAGGGTAGCCGTTGAGGCGCTCCGGGCTGAAGGGGAAAGGGCAGGGCTGGTAAAGATAAAGACCTTTCGACCATTCCCGGGTGAGGAGATCATGGGGGCGCTGAAGGGAAAGAAAAAAGTGGCGGTGATTGACAGAAATTTCTCCCCTGGTGCCCAGGGAATATGGGCCCAGGAAATAAGAAGTGTCCTCTGTGAGCTTTCTGACCGGGAACGGCCAATGGTCTATGGGTACATAGCCGGTATTGGCGGGTGTGACATAAGCGTAAAGATCATTAAAGAAATCTACTACAAGACCCTTGAAAGCCATAGACCGGACGATATTGATATGTGGGTAGGAGTCAAATATGTATAGTCTCAATCAGAGATTCGACAATATGGAGATTCCCGAAGATGAGTATATGACTGCTGGTCATGTGGCATGCGCTGGTTGCGGAGCATCCCTATCCATGCGTCTGGCCCTGAAGGGCCTTGGGAAACCAACAGCTCTTGTAGTGCCGGCTTGCTGCTGGGGTATTATTCCCGGTGCCTGGCCCCAAACGGCCATGGAAGTTCCTTTTTTCAATACCGCATTTATGACTACCGGGGCGGTTATCTCAGGACTCAAGGCTGCTTACAGAAGGAGGGGTATGGAGGATGTCTGTGTTGTGGGCTGGGCTGGCGATGGAGGGACCTATGATATTGGTATCCAGGCCCTTTCCGGTGCCGCGGAGAGAAATGAGGATGTTATCTATGTGTGTTATGACAACGAGGCCTATATGAATACAGGTGTCCAGCGCTCAGGAGGTACACCGCTGGGAGCCTGGACCTCGACCACACCGGTTAAAGCTCCCAAATCAGAGTCAAAAAAAGATATGGATGAAATAATGATTGCTCACAGAATCCCTTATCTTGCCACTGCCACGGCTGCTTACCCCCATGATTTGATTGCCAAGTTCAAAAAGGCAAGATCTATGAAAGGCATGCGGTATATTCATATCCTTTCCGTCTGTCCGCCAGGGTGGAAGACCCCGGAAAATATGTCCATCGAAATTATGAGACTGGCAGTGCTATCCAATATATTTCCCCTTTATGAGGTGGAAAACAGCGAAATTTTCAGACAGACTGTTATTCCGGATGAGGTTGAACCGGTTAATAATTATTTGCGTTCCCAGGGAAGATTCAAACACTTGACACAGGAAGATATCCAGGTATATCAGAGGGAAGTCACGACAAGGTTTGAGCGGTTAAAAGAACGGTTTGATAGAATCGCAGCGTAACATCTCAAAAAATTCGGGCATTCCGACTGCTTCCCCCTTTTGCAAAGGGGGATTGAGGCCTCCGGCGCCGCTTCCAGCCCGTAGGGCTTCCAGGGCGGCGCGTAGGGCCTACGGCTCGGAGAGAGGATTTTTCAAATTCAGCCCAGGCTTATTGAGAACTTACATTGCTGATTGAGAATATGGCGTTTTGACATAATGGAGCGAGTATGTTAATGTCCTAAAAAATAAAGAATTGATAACTAAAACAAGGGCAAGGATGATATGAAAAAACTTCGATTTATTCTGTTTATCACTTTGGGATTGTGCCTGATGGGACAATTGAGTTGGGCCAACAGGGCCTATGTGACCGATTCTTTCAAAATTACGCTGCGGACTGGCCCCAGTAGCGAAAACAAAGTCATTGCAATGCCCACTTCAGGAGAGGCAGTTGAGATCGTGGATTCTCGGGATAACTGGGCCCATGTTCGCCTCTTAGACCGTGGCCAGGGCACTGTGGAGGGGTGGGTCCTGAGTCGCTATCTAATTGATCGCCTGCCTTGGGAATTACAGGCCACCAATCTTAAGGCCGAAAATGATCGTATTAAAGAGAAATTGACCAGTCTCCAGAGTGAACAGGGGGACGCAACCCAGCGAGAACAGAGTCTCACCGGGGAACTCAAAAAGACCTCTGCAGCCCTTAAAAACCTGCAAAGCAAATATGAATCACTAAAGCAGGGCGCCAGCGAGTATTTGAACCTCAAAGAAGAGTATAATACAACAAGGAAAAAATTGGAGACCATCCAAAAAACTGCTAAGACCTTGACCACTGAAAATGAGCGGTTGAAGGCTTCCCAAAGGAACAGGTGGTTTGCTACAGGTGCCTCGGTTTTACTCATTGGCCTGTTTATCGGCCTGGTACTGGGAAAACGGGAGAAAAAGCGCAAGTCATTGTATTATTAGTATCTCATAAATGCATTTGTTTTCAAAACGTGCAGAAGATTTTGTTTTATGGTTTACGGAGCGAAGCGATTCCTTAACTTTAGTCACTTTTCCGGTTTATCCGGGTTAGGCTGGCCCTTTTTCTTTTTTTAGCTATAGGTTTCTGCCTTCCATCCTGTCAGTGTAAATGGGGAATCCAGCAACCTGTAGTGCCTCAAGGTCCCTGTAAATTCTCCTTGGATTACACTCAAGTTCTTCAGCCAGTTCAGTTGCTGATTTTCCCTTCCTGGACGATATCAGGGTCTGTATGATCTTCTACTGCCTCCCCAACTGGTCCCCTCTGGCCATGGCAATTTTTCTTAAAAATCCCTCTCACCCACTCCCGGTGGTCGCTAAAGCCCGCTGGGATCACAGAGGTTGATAATCCTGAATATCTTTAACGGGCAGTAAGATTTAGTCACGTCTTATTCCAAAAGAGAAAATATTGTCCTAATTTCAGTTAATTTTCTCTAAGTATCCAAAATGATAGGCTTTTTTACCATTTTGAGGAGTAGAATGCCTGTCGGAGCATAGCGTAGATTTATCCGCCTATGGAGGGTCCACTATCGGGGGCGCGTGCAATCCATACTGTGGTACCGGAGGCGAACCATTGCCTTGACCTATGTTTTCTAAAGCTCCATTATCTCGAAAGAAACGTGGAGCTTTTTATTTATTTTGACCGGATTTGACAAAAACGTATGGTAGATTCTGTTGAACATTGAAAGCTTAACTGCGTCAATTTTTGTGGGGAGTTGCGCACGCTCTTCACGAACGTGCCCCTCAACCTTGGTTTAAAATCAGTTTCTCTTCAATTGACTATGCCGACTTAACTACAGAAGTGCATTGTATCAATGGACATTCACTTGTATAGGCGATTTTCAATACATATTGGTGAACCGGCTTCCTGTTGTTGTTGCATAGGTCCTAAATTAAACATATAAGGTAAAATATATTTTTTAATATATTTTTCTTGACATTGAATTGTATATATTGTTGTATTTAATTGGTATCGGTAATGTCTTGAAGGCAAGATATTTAGAATGAGGCCTCTATGAATCAAATTGCCTTATCTTCATTAAACTTCAATCCATTATCGTGCCTTTATGCAATCTGACTATGAGGTGCTTCTTTGGCCAAAAGAAACCTTGCTGACAACGCGTATGCCGCGATTAAGGATTGGATTATCCATTACAATCTCAAGCCTGGGGCCTATCTCCGGTTCGAAGAACTTACTAAAGTCTTGAATATGAGTCAGACCCCGGTCCGTGAGGCGGTGAATAAATTAGAGCAAGAACGTTTTGTGGAGCGCCACCCGAACAAGGGTTATGTAGTCCGGTCGTTGAGTCTTCAGGAGGTCGAAGATATCTATGATTTGAGAATCGCCCTTGAGGCCCTAGCCGCCCAACAGGCCGCTGCCCGAATTACCCCTAGAGACAGTGACCGACTTTCCGATTTACTGAATCGCGCTGGGGCCCTTATCTCCACAAAAGATAAAGGCCAAACTGTTGAGTTAGAGAGGAGTTTCCACACCATTATCATGGAGGCGAGCGGCAATCGATTGTTGAGTGAGATAGGCCGCGGAATCCTTGACCGAATCTGGATGGTTCAAAATATTAACATACTGGCCTCAAATCGTCTTGATGTTGCTC
>MVDB01000013.1 GCA_002050025.1 Desulfobacteraceae bacterium 4484_190.2 | reverse complement strand
ACATTCGCTCCTGCCTCACAATCCTCCCATTTGGTATTTTCTACCTCAACATGGCTGCGCCCCCCGATGCTAGGGACAAATATCATGGCCGTAGGGGCAACCTGGTTCATGTAGCTGGCATCATGCCCTGCCCCGCTGACCATGTGAAGGGCCGGATATCCCAGTTCATCAGCACTATCCAGAACCTTTTGCACCAGTTTTTGATCAAAGGGGGAATGTTCTACACGCCAGGTCTCTTCAATCCGGATCGGGCAACCCCTCCTTTGGGCAATCTCTTCAAAGTCCTTTCGAACATTCTCCCAGGCTTTAAGGGCCAGATCATCGTCCCAGGATCGGATATCCACAGTGAAATGCACCTTATCAGGAATTATATTTCGAGAGTTGGGAGAATTTTGAATCTCTCCAACTGTGGAGACCATATTCCCGCCCATCCTGGCAGGAAGTTCATTGACCTTTAGAATCATCTCGGAAGCCGCACACAGGGCATCGTGTCTCCCTTCCATTGGGGTTGGACCCACCTGATTCGCCTCGCCTTCAAGATAGATATCGTACCAGTTAAGGCAGAGAATGCCCTTTGGAGCGCCTATGATCTTTCCTTCCTGTTCAAGGACAGGCCCTTGCTCAATATGATATTCATAATAGGCATGAACAGGCCATTTTTCGGCACGAATTGTTCCCCTATAGCCAATACGCTTTAATTCATCCACAAATCTCTTACCTTACCATTTATATCGGTCCTTTTGTAAACCCAATCCCTGGCAAGCGCCCCTGCCCATACGCCGGAACCGACCATAGCCGGAGCAAAACGAGAGCCTTCCTCGTTGGTCCAATCCACGATAACAATGGGCCGCTCAGTTTCAATCTTGTTTTCGTGAATAGTTCTGAATACTTCTAAAGCACCCATAACTCCCAAAATACCATCAAAACGACCGCCCTTTGGCTGGGAATCCACATGGGAGCCACTCATTACAGGAGGAAGATCATTATTCCTTCCCCAACGTTTCCCAAAGATATTTCCCATCTCATCGACCCTGATCTCAAGATCCATTTCTTTTAGCCACCTGACAAACAAATCCCTGGCCCTTTTATCCTCATCAGACAAAGTCAGCCTTTGAACACCTCCGTTTGGAGTCGCCCCGATTTTTGCCATCTCCTCCAGGGTCTCCTGAAGACGAGTGCCGTTAACTCTTATATTCTTGATTTTCATTTTCATTACTCCCATTCCTTACCCCACTCTGCCCGGCCATTTTTCATAGCCTGTTCTTTTCTTTCCTTACAACCCAAACCTTGTTTATATTCACAAATAAAAAGTATTAAATCCCACAGCAAGCCCTTGACCCTATTTTAATAGGCACCCCCGCCTCAAGCGGACGGGGTTTTAAAAAACCATACTAAAAATTTCGGGGGGCAAAGTTTTGGTAAACGACGCTGTCTTCAACGCGAGGGCGTGCTCAAATTAAGGCCTATGACTCCTATGACTATCAAGAGGAGGCTAATGACTTTTAACAAGGTTAATGGTTCTTTGAAATATAGGAATCCAATTGTTGCGATGAGTGCTGTGCCAATTCCAGACCAAACCGCGTAGCCTATGCTTATATCAATTTCCTTTATTGCAAAAGTTAGTGAGAAAAAGGAAAGCCCATAGAAAATGAAAATAAATACAGAAGGTACAAACTTTGAGAAACCATCAGATATCTTCATCGAGCTGGTTCCTGCAACCTCTAAAACAATTGCGCCAGCCAAAAAAATCCAGCTTTGCATAACTCATCCTCTTTTCACGCAACACCAGAGAACTCTTAAGAATTGCGTAGGTGCAAATGGATTCGAGTTTCTATTATAGAACTGTGAAAGTGGAAGGAATACGGTTATTGCGGGCTTCCATATCAACCTAGGAGAGTTGAGAGCCGTCCTTCATTAGCTCTCTTTAAACCAGCAACAACCACAAGGCAGTTATTTATATGCAGAGCTATTCATCCTCGCGCGATTCCTCATTCTTATCAGTATCAAGCTTAATTGCCTTGGTAAGACCATTGAGATCACCACCACTGATGCCTACCTCCTTCAAAATGGCATCAACCAGCGGAGCTTGGCCTCGATAACGCAAAGCGCTATTCACCAGTTGATCGGCCAGACTCGTTTCGGTGCGGGCTGCACCATCTCCCTCGGCGGATGGGGCTCCAGCCGCGCTGCCCGGGTTGAGACCTTCCACTTGGAGTATCCTGATGCCTTCGATACTTTCCATTGGCTTAACGCTTTCACGAATGATCTCGGACAGGTGTTCAATAATGGCCATTTTGATTCGCATAGCAATCATATTCGGATCAAGTATGTTTTCGGCCTCGTGAATGGAGCGGGTGCCTTCAGCATCGACCGCGTATCGCTTCTTAGCACCCTCAGCCCTAACTGTCTCCGCTTCAGCTTCCGCCTCGGCAGCTATTTTGATTTTATCTGCTTCACCTTTGGAAATAATACGAACGGTCTCTGCCTGATCATTGGCCGCCTTCTTTCTAGCTTCGGCCTGGCTGATGATACCGATGGCTTCTCGTTCGGTCTTCTTACGTGCTTCAATCAATTCAATGGCCTTCTGGCGTTCGGCCACTTCGACTTGACGCGCGGTTGTCGCCTGCTCCTCGGCCTTGATAGCAGACACACGAGTCTTGTTAGCCTCCGCCTCGATTACAGATTGCTCCTTAGACTTTTCGGCAATCGCAATGGTACGGTCCTGGTCAGATAGACTTATGTTTTTTTGGCGTTCAATTTCAGCAGTTTCGATTGCACTTTCCTTTAAGATATTCTTTTCCTTCAGGAGTAAATCTCTAGCGATACGTTCTTCTTCAACATTCCGTTCGGCCAATATCTGCGCCCGTTCGACCTGTTGCTTGGTAGCAATCTCAGCCTCTTTAGCTTCCCGTTCTTTTTCAGCCTCAGCAATCTCCACTGCCCGTTCCCTTGCGATTTCTCTTTCCCTCAGGAGAAGGTCTCTGGCGATACGTTCCTCTTCAACACTACGTTCGGCCAATATCTGCGCCTGATCGACCTGTTGCTTGGCAGCAATCTCAGCCTCCTTGGCCTGCCGTTCTTTTTCCACCTGTTCTGCGGTAACGTTGGCTTGCTGCTCAGCACGGCGCACTTCGATCTCTCGTTGCTGTTCAAGCTTAGCGAACTCTTCTTCTTTGTCCAAATTTAACTTATGCCGTTCTGCATCGAGATCCTTTCTGCGCATTGCTACTTCAGTGTCACGCTCTACCTCATTACGCTGTCTCATTCTGGCTTGAATGACTTCGGTAAGTGCAGTCAGACCTTGAGCATCAAATGCGTTCTGGGGGTTAAAATAACTCTGATCTGTCTGATCAAGGGCACTCAAAGAGACAGACTCAATTTCTAGGCCGATCTTTAGCAGATGCTCGGAGACCGCGGCCTGCACTTTTCGTACGAAATCTATCCTCTTTTCGTGGAGTTCATCCATGTCCATCTCAGCTGCCACTGCTCTCAACGCATCAACGAACCTACCCTCGACCAGCTCTTGAATTCCCTTTATATCCATTGTACGCCGACCTAGGGTTTGAGCAGCGTCTGCAACAGCTTCCATCACCGGTTTTACGCGGACATAGAATTCAACTTGCACATCTACCCGCATACGGTCGTGCGTAATCAAAGCCTGATTATTTGTGCGTATCACTTCCAAGCGAAGCGTATTCATATTCACTGGCATAACTTCGTGCAACACCGGGATGACCAACGCCCCAGCGTTCATAACAACCTTCTGGCCGCCAAAGCCCGTTCTTACAAATGACATCTCTCTCGAAGCTCTCCGATAAAACTTCCGAAGAAACAGCCAAAGAATAACCAACGCTACTGCCACACAAATGGCAATAATAATTATTATTGAAAATGTAGACATTTTGATCCCCCATTTGTGAATCTAGTTAATCCATAACCGAGCCGATCCAAACTGATGAACCGGTAAAAGGGTTCACACTCAATTAAGAGGCCAACTATAATCGTTACTGTTAACAAGTATATTTCCGAACTCCAGAAGGCCCGTAGCAATTTTCTCCTGCCAAGGTAAAACATCCAAACGGTTAGCGATACAATGCTTGATTACCCCTGCGTCTTCAATCTTACCCAAGAGAAGAGCCCCTACCAGTATAGAGCCATCCAGAAACAGCTTTCTATATACGCCATGTTTAACGTCAACATAGCTTAATGCTTTAAATTCCCCCTCTTCGGGCCTAGACAGTCCTATTGAAGCTACAGATGTCCCCAAAATGGTCGTCACATTCTCCCTAAATTGCCCCTTTCGCTTCGCAGGATAGCCAGCCATATTCATTCCAGCTATTTCGCCCTGTGCACAGGCATTAGACCAAGTTGCTATAACCTCCATTTGGCCTGTAATCGTATTTTTCCCCTCGGCCACATCGCCAGATGCAAAAACGTCTTCGAGGTTAGTGCGCATCTGGTCATCAACAAGAATACCGTCTCTCATTTTGACCTCAGTGTTTTTGACCATATTCAAATTAGGCTCGACCCCTTTCCCAACGACCACCAAATCCGCTGTTAATATTTCGTTAAAATTGGTGAGCACATGAACATGGTCACCTTTTTTACCGATCCGTTCAACCCTCCTGCCAAAAAGGATAGAAATCCCTTGGGCCTCCAACTTTTCTTGAATAATAGCTGCACCTTCAGAATCCATTTGCTGAGATAAAATTTGATAAGAACCAACGACAAGAGTGATCTTTTTCCCTTTGCCAAGGATAGCCTTTATTATTTGCAAACTCACCAACCCAGCCCCAATGAAGACGATTTCTCTTGCCTTTCCAGTCGCCTTTTCTATCTTATCTGCATCCCTAATGGTGCGTAAAGTTAAAACAAACTCCAAGGCATCCGTATCTACATTCTTTAGTGTCCTAGCCGAGGCTCCACAAGCTATGAGAAGATCATCATAGGGTAAGTTAGAACGATTGTCGAGATGAACAAGCCGTTTCTCAGGGTCTATACCTACTGTTCTATGTCCAAATAGTCTCTGCACATCAAATACTTTGTAAAAGTCATCATCCGCCATAAACATATCGGATCGTCTAATTTGACCGGCAATATAATAGGTAGTCAGGACCGGGGAGTATGCATTACAGTCTTCGGCGGAGATTAATAAAATAGTACCGGAATCGCCCATTCTCCTCAACGCCCTGATAGCAGACAGCCCCGCAGCGCTGTTTCCAATGATGACATGTATTTTATGTCTTTTCACCGCAATTTTTCCAAAGTGAAACAACCCGCTCATAGGTAAAACATTTGAGTCGTTATAAAAGACTTATGAGTGACTGCCCTAAAGCATCTAATCCTATACTTACTCCAAACTGAGTTCTTGTAATTTCCTTGGGGTGGGTATACCTTCGGGACTCCAACCCCTGATGCTGTAATATTTCGGAAGCATTTCGGCAAGGTGAACGACCATACCTTTGGCCGGGCCATCAGGCATAGGTTCCTCTAACATTCTTTTTGGAAGCGAGTCATCTCTAACAGTCAGCCCGGACTTGAGATTAAAGAGTTTTTCTAGATTGAATATCCTTTCTCCGGTTTTCATCAAACCTTTATGTCCTCCCATGTCAATTCCTGTAGCGGCTTCAATGAGGGCACGCGCATGATCTTCGTTCAATGTCAAGAAAAACATAAAATTACACATCCCGCAGGAGTCAATGATACAAAACCAATCCTGCACATCTGCTGCCAGCACAGGTTTGTCATCCCATCGGTGGGGGTCGACCGGTCCCACATTATGATCAATGGTGACCCGCCAATGTTGAACAGAGTAGAGTGTCAGGTCATGCACCTCACCGCGGATGTGGCACGCTCCACGGGAATTGGTAGCATAGCCCAAACCCATGCCCTGTAATCCTCTGGGGTCATAACTGGCAAAATCCAGTTTCTTTGAGCCCATGAAGAACTCGGGGTGTCCATATCTTTTGGCCAACCGATAGGAGCCATCGGCTAAAACTTTACCAAACCCCTTTCTTAAGGCCATGTCCTCGGTAAGCTTAATCACGGCCTGAGAATTACCAAAATTAAGTGGCATTCCCACATCTCTCTCTGGCAAATAGCCCTTTTCATAAAGCTCCATTGCGCATGCGATGACCGCTCCGGCAGAAATAGTATCCATGCCCATCTCATTGCAAATAAAGCCAGCCTTAGAGACGACATCCAGATCATTAGTTTCACAGCTCGAGCCGAAGAGGCCAATGGTTTCATACTCAGGGCCTACACCTTCTCCGGCGAATTCCGGGTTTGTTACCTTGGTTACCCTGCCGCACCCCACCGGACAGGCTGGGCATGCCAGGCCCATCTTATGTCTTGTCGCAATTGTCGTGGATAGGGTTTCTCCACTAAGCTTCCCCCACTGGGGATTAACCCCCGTCTGGAAGTTCCTGGTGGGAAGGCTTCCGAATTCCTTGACGAGGGCCAGCACACTAGGGGTGCCGTGTTGATGAAAATGCTCTGTATCCTCATTGTCGATAGCTTCATAGGTCTCCATCATCGCTTTCAGGAAGGCCTCATTATCGGCTACCTTTACGCCGTTAGTGCCTCGGATGGCAATAGCTTTCAGGTTTTTGGAACCCATAACCGCCCCAACCCCGGACCTGCCTGCAGCCCTTCCCATGTCGCTCATAATACTGGCAAATAAAACCAAGTTCTCCCCGGCTGGTCCAATGCAGGCCACCTTGGCATCAGGATCCGTCTCCGCAATAACAGCAATTTCAGTCTCGGTACTCGTCTTACCCATTAGATGGGAGGCGTCTCTCAACTCAACTTGGTCGTTATTGATCCAAAGATAGACAGGTGTTGAAGCCTTTCCCTCCAAAATAATTATATCGTAACCTGCATATTTAATGGCCATAGCAAAAGCCCCTCCAGCACTGGATTCCGCAATGGCATCTGTCAAAGGCCCTTTGGACACCACCATATACCGACTTCCGCCCGGGGCTCCCGTGCCAGTGAGAGGGCCAGTAGTAAAAATCAACTTGTTTTTAGGGCTCAAGGCATCCACCGCCGGATCTATCTCATCATAAAGATATTTTACACCCAGCCCCCTACCACCGATAAAATTCTCTGCACTCGGGCGATCCAACACCTCAATCGTAACCAAAGGCTGACTTAAATTTACTCTCAAGACATTCCCTGTCCAGCCATACCACATAATTACTCCTCCTGATAAGAACCCAAAAGTCGTTCCGCCACGTTTTTCCTTTTAGCAGCCACATTTGTATGGGCCTCTTCGAATCTGATAGCCCCTGAACGGCAAACTTTTACGCACTGTGGGTCTCCCCCACAAAGGTCGCACTTCTCTGCATAACCGTCTGAAACAACGATACACCCAAAAGGACAAGCCAAGGTGCACATCTTGCAACCCACGCACTTGTCCTTATGCACTGTTACCACACTTACCTCGCCATCCGGGTCTTTATCGATCGAAATGGCGCCCGCAGGACAATTCTTAGCACACCACGGGTCCTCACACTGGTAACATACCACCGGAATCGCCATCGATTTGTCAATAAACACACTGCTATGAATTCTGGACTTGAGGGGATTGAACTCACCATGGTGTATGAAAGAACAAATAAGCTCACAATACCCACATCCAGTACACTTCCCAATGTCAATGACTATCCCTTTAGCCATTTGTTTCCCCCTGTTTCTGTTGTTCTAACGCCCTTCATAACAGGCCTTTTTTTAAAAAATTGTTCATCTGGAAAGGTCATCCCTCCTGCATTCGATCTGTAGCTATCTTCGACTATGCTTTACGTCAGCCACCGGCCATCGGTGGAAATATTGCGACTGAATCCCCGGCATTAAGTTCCGTCTCCAAACCCTTAAGAAACAAGATATTTCGGCCGTTTATAAATATACTTATGTTTTGGCGGACGTTGCCATATTCATCAAAAATTCTATCATGACGTTCCCGTGAGTTACACAAACCCAACAAAAGAGTTCGGATATTTAATGCTTTGCTGAGGTCAACTTGTTTCTTTTCTTCCTGAAAAACTCTTTTAAGGAGCCCATAAAATGTAGTTTCTACCTTGGAGGCTTTATCCATCGCCTTCTAAAATCTCCTCTCATAATCTCCTTGCGACGATTTATAGAAGTATGATGTGATTCTTTAATTGTGAAGTTATCCGCTCAAGTTCCGCACAACGGGCATAAAGGTCTTTTTTACCACACGGGAGGGTGGATTTCTGTCTCGAATCCACTTTTCTTCTGGCCATCTCTCAAGCATTTCTCTGCCTTCAAACCATTTCCCGAATTCCCGTCTTTCCTGAGGCCTTCTTGCTAGGGTACCTCTTTCTCGCGCGTGTCTATCTTCCGGCCATCTCTCGGACAATTTTCTCTCTGACCGCAATCTCTCGACCTGCCATCTTTCCTGAGGTTTCCCCTCCAGAACCTCTTTTCCTTTCACCTGTCTCTCTCGGACTGGTTCCTCCCGCCTCTTTTCGAAAGGTATCAATTCCTCTTGAACAACCTTGTCTTGCCATCTCCCTTGAGGATCTCTGTCCTGCCATCTGGTTTGCGCTCCCATGGCCGGCATACTTGTTAGCGGGGTCTGTGGGGATTGAATACCTGCGATGGGGACCTCCTCAGTCGGGCTCAGACCGAGGTAGGCCTCCTTGACATGAGCGTTATTCTGCAATTCTAGAGGATCTCCTTCGAGGGCAATAGTGCCCGTTTCCATGACATAGGCTTTTTGGGCCAACTGAAGAGCCAAACTTGCATTCTGTTCAATTAACAGAATCGAGACTCCTTCGTCGGCGATCTGTTTGATAATTGCCCCGACCTCCTTGGTTAGTAGCGGGGACAAACCCAGAGAAGGCTCATCAAGGAGGAGAAGTCTGGGGCTGGCCATCAAACCGCGACCGATAGCCAACATTTGCTGTTCTCCACCACTTAAGTTAGATGCAGGTCGGTGGCGGGCTTTTCCCAGTACGGGGAAATACCCGTAAATATTTTCCAGATCGGCTGCAAGCCTATCAGTATCCTTTCTCAAATAGGCACCGGCCAAAAGATTGTCCAAGATACTCATCTCCAAAAAAAGCCTTTTGCCCTCGGGAACTTGGACTATACCCAAAGCAACAATTTTTTCAGGCGAATTCCCATCTATTCTTTTGCCCTCAAATAAAATCTCGCCCGAAGTGAGTGGAACCAATCCTGAGATTGCCCTCAATGTTGTACTCTTACCGGCTCCATTAGCGCCAATTAAGGCAGTAACGGCCCCCTCCTGCACCTCGAGAGAGATGCCCTTGAGGGCCTGGACACCACCATAATGTACAACGATGTTTTTCAGAGTGAGCAAGCCATCTCTTCACCCAAATAGGCCTCTACCACCTCCCGGTGGTTACAAACCATTTGCGGTGCTCCTTCAGCAATCTTATTTCCAAAGTTTATACATGTAATCTTATCGCAGGTTGTCATAACTGCCTTCATGTCATGCTCCACAAGAAAGACAGTAATCCCGCGGTCACGAAGCATCTTTATTCTATCCATAGTCTCAGTTGTTTCGGTAGGGTTCATTCCGCTCACTGGCTCGTCGAGTAAGATCATCTTGGGCCCAGTAGCCAGGGCATTGGCTATTCCAAGGGCGGCTTGATGTCCATGTGGTAATTCTGCAGCAATTTCATCCTTTCTGTCAGCGATACCCATACTTTCGAGCAAATCCAGGGCCTTTTCCTCTGTTTCTCTTTCTTTTCGACGTGTCTCGGCCGAATGCAAGAATTGTTGCCAGAGTGTAGTCCCAGTATGAAGATGACAAGACATAATCACATTCTGCATCACTGTCATTTCACTGAACAGGGCGGTCAGCTGAAAAGTACGGACAAGCCCCAATTTTGTCACAATATGGGGAGGTAGGCCAGTTATTTCCTGCCCTTGCCAAACAATTATTCCTCTATTTGGTTTGAGAAAGCCTGAGATTAAGTTAAATAAGGTGGTCTTGCCCGATCCATTGGGCCCAATTAGGCCCCTTATCTCACCCTCTTCAACACTCATTTCAATCTCATTTACAGCCACATTTTTGCCAAAATTCTTTCCCAACCCTTTCAATTCTAGTATAGCCACAAGTACTTCCTATATAACCCATACCCCAAACATCAGACCTATTGATTTTAACAGTCGGAGTTCTGATGCATTATTATCAGGGGCCTTCTTTCCTTAGTTCCCAAATGAAATCCGAATTTTCCAGATCTTTCCCGCTGAGGATCTCAACCGACTTGGTAAGCTCTCCAGACCATCCGGCAGGAAAATCAAAGTTAAAATTATTATAATCCCGTAAACCATAGGCACCCAGTCGGCCAGGGGCCGTAACACTTCGCCCAATATAGTTAAAACGACAACCCCTATGACCGGCCCAGCAAAGGTGTGCGAGCCACCGAACACTACCCATACCAGAAGATATAGTGTGGTTGTAAATCCGAACTGGTGGGGCTCAATTGCCCATAATCTATGGGCCAAGAGAACTCCGGCGATACCTGCAAAGAAAGACCCTATTGAAAATGCCAGCATTTTATAACCGTCGGCATTTATACCTACGCTTTTAGCAAGAGCTTCTTGCGATTGGACGGCTTTCATACTGTCACCTATACGAGAATTGTCCACCCGATACATGAGAGAGAGACAGATGATCGTCACTACCAGGGTCAGGAAATAGTAAGGAATGGCCTCAGAAAAATCCAGTGCAGGTACACCAGGAATAAGTTCAGGGATAGGGACGCCCAGTCCTCTGTGGCCTCCAAAAGGGACCTTAAACCTGATCCAACACAGCCTAATAGCCTCACCTGCCGCAAATGAGGCAACGAAAAAAGAAAAGTCCTTTGTCCTGACCAGAGGGTAGCTAATTGATAGGCCGGTCAGTCCGGCGGCCAATCCCGCCAACGGCATAGAGAACCAAAATGGGATACCCAGCTTGCCGGATATTAATGCGGTCGCATATGCCCCGACACCCATCATGGGGACATGAGCCAAAGACCATCCTCCAGTGGTTGTGATCAGACGGAAGCTGACCGCCAAGATGACATTCACCATAAGCATTGTCAAAGAATCAACTTTGTATCCACTTATGGTAAATGGTGCCACCACCATAATGATGGCCAGAATTGTTAGCCACACTGACCTATTCACATTATTCTTCTGCATGGCCCGCTACCCCTTGGGGTCTAATTGCTAAAATGACTAACATAACCAATGTGTTGACCAAATTGGCGATAGTAGAATCCAAAAGGGTTGTAATAATAGTTGTCAAAAACCCAAAGATCAGGGCAGCCAAAATAGTACCTTTGATGTTCCCGGCTCCTCCTACAATGACGACCACAAATGCCGTCCAGACAACCGAATGGCCCATATATGGGTGAACCGACATAATTGGAGCCATGAAAGCACCTGCTGCGCCTGCCATAGCCGAACCGAGGAGCATGGCCACAGCAGCACTTTTTTTGGGGCTTATTCCATACAAGGCAGCTGCTTCGGGATCCTGAGCTGACGCACGCAGTCCCCGTCCAACCCTGAACTTGGCCAAGAAATACCAAAGCGCCCATAGCAGGATTATAGTTGCCGGGAGAACTATGAATCTCTGCCAACTGGTTGAAACGCCACCTATGTTAAGAATCTGGGGAAACGCAGCAGGGACAGGCTTCATCTTGCCTACGCCCCAAATCTCGACTACAGCGACCTGGAGTATAAAGACAAGTCCAACGGACATAATAAAACCGCTAAGAACATTGCCGTGCGCATGCCTAAAAATAAGTCGCTCTGATACTAAACCCAACAGACCCACTATCACAATAGCTGCTCCGACAGCGATAAAAAACGGCCAATGCAGTAAAGCGAATAAGACCCAGACCGTATAGGCCCCAATCATATAAAACTCGCCGTGGGCAAAATTGACAATATGCATAACGCCAAATACCAGGCTCAATCCCACGGCTATCAAGGCATAAAACGAACTTGTCATAAGTCCATTAAGAATTGTTTGCCAAAGGAATTCCACACCTTTTCCTATTTAGTGTCCGAACGAAAGCCAGACAATTTTTTCATGTTCAAGTTCAAGATCCCGCACTGTGAGAGAGCGGCAAGGCGACAATTTTAATCACCCCACTTAAATACAGAGGGACAGACATCCATACATTGAAGTATTTCAAGGGCCAAAATTTAAGCCAGCCGTCCAACTATTGGCGGGAAGAAAATTAGCAGTTATCGTTCAGACACTATTTATTGAAGTAGAAACGTGACTCGGCTTTCATAGTATCTGAGCCCAATTATCAGAATCAACGATCCCAATAAAAGAGCATAGGCTTCCATTTATGTCTTCGCTACATAGCAATATTATCAGCTACATCAGCTTCCATTTTTTAAGACACTTAATGAGTATTTCCTTATTGTTGCCTTTCTTTAGCCAATCCATAAGGCTCTTATAAGCAACAATTTTTGGTTTTCCATTGTGGACCTCAGTAATGGGCCAAGTAGGAACCAAAAGGTTATCTCGACCGAATATTTCCTTTCCCCACCAAACGCCAGGGCCAAATGAATGGGGAACCTCTTTGCATGCCTTTAAGGCCTTATACACTTTTTCTGATTCAACAGTGCCGGCTTTCCGTGCACCATATGCCCAAACGTCCAAGGCCGCCATGTACTCCCAGACGATCTCAGAGAAACCATGCGTAGGATATTTGGCCCGCCACGCCTTCCAGAATTCATTGTGCTCTTTGGAAAGTTTCGGGTCATCAAAATCCGGGAAACCAGAAACAGCACCATCCATCCACCCGGTTGGCACCTTGGCAACGATGGCTTTAAAATCCCAGCAGGCCGAGGTAACAATGCCCTTCCATCCCTGCGTATAGGCCTGCTCAAATATGAGCGCCTGAAATTCCGGATACGAAGCTCCGGTGCTGATAATGTCCGGCTTTTTGGCGAGTGCTGCAGTAACTATGGGCGCAAAATCAGTTGTCTCCACACCAAAGGGCTTAGAATAGACCACCTCGATACCTGCGGCTTCAAACCCAGCCTCAGACCACGCTATGGCTGCCAGGCCTATTTCATCATCCTGAGAGATAATGGCCGCGGTCTTGGCTTTCGGATGAGCCTCTGCGATATACTCAGTATGTAGAAGGTGATAGATGGGAAAATTGTCAGTGACATCCATAAGGTAAGGTCTATCTGGCGCAATGTCGGATGCGATAAGAACAAACGCCATTATCTTATTTTTAGTAAGAAAAGGCTGAACAACTGCACTTGGCGCTCCTCCCAGCATCAGCATGGCCACTACCTTATCTTCAAGGACTAGCTTCCTGGCGCCAAGCAAGGCCTTGCTCCCGATGCCTTCATTGTCATACTTAATGATCTTCACCTTATAATTTTTACCACCGATTTTGAGACCACCAGAAGTATTAATTTTATCAACCCAGATGCTTACACCCTCCATGCCCGGGAGTCCCCACGCAGCCGCAGGTCCAGACAGAGGAGCATTGAATCCGATCTTTACCGTTTCAGTTGCAAGTGATTCCTGGCCTCCAAAAGCGACTATTCCCACCGATACTATTAAAGCCATAAAAACAAACATTACTTTCTTCATCAGATATTCCTCCTTTTTATATTGTGATAGTATAATCCCTCTTGCCTAGTTTCTTATTTTTTCAAATCACCTCCCCTCTACCACAAAATCGTTGCAGAACAAAAAGATAAAAGAAATACTTAAAATCCATGCGTTAAACATAACTTAGCTCAGGGAGATAAACTTTGATGGTCGATAATCAGCTTCCTGTTTTCCTGCTATATATAAAACATGTGACACTCTTTGGCATAACGCTCGCTAATAGCTCCTTGGTCCCCTCTTCAATCTGTTTGTCTTTCAATTTTACCTTTAAGTAGATATCGTCCATAGATTCATCCCGATAAATTTCTCTATCTAACAGCTTAATATTCAGCCGATCGAGGGACTCAAGGGCATCAGAAAAATGGTCCATTCCTCTTCCTATTTTTTTCTTTCTAAAAACCAAATAATTGAATGCCGGGTCGAGCGACTCTCTGATGTGTGTTAATTTTACCATAGAATAAGTTTATGAAGTTTAGTTTTTTTCTGTTCTTTACTATTTTATCAAAATTATGATATAGGGGCTTATCCGAGATTGAGTGCTTTTTATAAGTGCTGTGTTGAAATTTCAGTCAACCCATCCTCCATAATAGATAGACCTCTCTCTAATTGCTCATCAGTGATGACAAGCGGCATTAATGTCCGGATCACGTTACCGGAATTGCCGCAAGAAAGTAGAATCAATCCCTTTTCATAGCAAAACTTTACAAGGGCCTTGGCCTCATCGGCCGCAGGTTCCTTAGTTTCACGGTCCTTGACCAGCTCCAGGGCCAGCATGGGGCCTTTTCC
>MVDB01000166.1 GCA_002050025.1 Desulfobacteraceae bacterium 4484_190.2 | reverse complement strand
TGAACTTGAGTGGTTACTTTTCATGTCTCCTTGTTCTCTTTCCTTAGTTTTTCCAATTGTTCAGTGTACCAGTCAATCTGGCGGCATACTCCTCTGATTATGCGGACTTCTCTGGCCCTTAAAGGGAGTCGAGACAGGAAACGTCGAATATTAAGCATCCAGTGCTCAGGGTTCTGAGCATCAATAAAACCGATTTTAATTAATACAGTCTTAAAGTGTTCGTACATGCCCTCAAGTTCAAATTTATTGGCAAGGCGAGGCAGGACTTCGGGCATTTTTTCACGGTTAACTAAGAAGATTTCATAGCAAATAATCATCACTGCCTGTGCCAGATTCAGGGAAGAAAATTTTGCCGTTGGGATTGTGGCCAGTGTATGGCAGTATCGGAGCTGTTCATTTGAAAGCCCGCGGTCTTCAGGACCGAAAAGGATGGCGACCCTGTTATTCTGAGAGATACGGATAAGGTCCCCGGCCAGGCGACGCGGGTGAGTCCTGGCCGGACGGTGTGAACCTATGCGGGCAGTGGTTCCCACAACGTATTGAGAAGGGCCCAATGCTTCTTTAAGATCTTCGAACACCTCCATCTCCTCTACAATATCAACTGAGCTGCCGGTGGCGGTTTTGAGCACACGGGAGAGATCACAGTTCTTGGGATTCACCAGGATGAGCCTTCTGAGCCCCATGTTATTCATGGCGCGGGCCACTGAACCGATGTTTTCCGGAATCTGGGCCTGCACGAGGATGATTGTAATATGATCAAGGTCAACTTTAGCTGTCATTTTGAAGAATCTTCAGGATATTGGCCATAAGTGTATCGCTGTCAAACGAGAAACTCACGATTCCTTTTTCTATGTCGAAAAAGAGGAGACGGCAATGATTTTCCAGAGCCACATCCTCCAGGAGTTCTCTGAAGCGGAGGACTTCAGGATGATCTAAGTTGTTGATTTCCGGAGGGAACAGGTCAACTTCTATCAGGCTAATATTTTCGTTCATGCTTTATGTTTCCTCAAAAATAAAATCGTTCCGGTGCCCAAAATGGCCAGGAAAAGGGTGGTGAAAAATTTTATATTTTTGGGCATCTTGCGCAATTAAAGTTCTGTGGTAAAGTTGCCGATAAGTAATATGTGAAACTTCAGCCTTGGGTGTTGTGTTTCGCTATTCAGCGGTGATTTGTTCGATATACTAATCCCGAACATCCTGAAATTACGCTGCATCTAACCGCACAGGTTTCAATTTTGTGGTTGAACATAATGCCCACTCCTGTGTATAATATGTCAATTGCTACAAATTAATCCCGCTTAGCGGGAAGAGAGATTTTAAATAAGGCGTACATTACAGTACATCGTCGAGAAAATCTACCGATAACACAGTCCAGAATCATTACGTGTAAAGCTATACTTTATTTTACCAGGAGGAATTTATGGCACAAATAGACGCTTTTTTTAAGCTCATGAATGAACAGGGGGCGTCTGATCTGCACCTGATGGCCGGCCAGCAGCCTGTGCTCCGGATCCAGGGTGAGTTGGAGAGAGTGAAATATAAAACACTTGATAACGATAACTTAAAAGCAATGTTGTACGAAATTGCTGCCGAAGATAAAATTAAGGTCTTTGAAGAGACAGGAGATGTGGATTTTGCTTATGAAATCCCCGGGCTGGCCCGGTACCGTGCCAATTTTTTCCAACAGAGAAACGGTGTGGGTGCCGTTTTTAGAGAAATACCTTCAATTATTTTGACGTGTGATGATTTGGGCCTTCCAAAGGTCATTAAGCGTCTTGCTACCCTGCCGAGAGGGTTGGTCCTGGTTACCGGTCCTACGGGCAGCGGAAAGTCGACCACACTCGCCGCGATTATTCACGAAGCTAACCGAACCCGAAAAGACCATATTATCACAGTTGAAGATCCTATTGAGTTTGTCCATAAGAGTGACAAAGCTGTTGTAAACCACAGGGAGGTGGGCCTGCACACCCGTTCATTTGCGGCCGCACTCAGAGGTGCCTTGCGTGAAGACCCTGATATTATCCTCGTGGGAGAGTTGCGTGATCTGGAGACCATCTCGTTAGCTCTCGAAGCCGCAGCCACAGGGCACCTTGTTTTCGCAACTGTTCATACTTCCAGCGCGGCAAAGACAGTGGATCGGATTATCGAGGTTTTTCCGGTTAGTCAGCAGCAACAGGTAAGGAATACCCTTGCAGATGGGATTCGGGCCGTGGTGGCACAGACCCTTTTCAGGCGCATTGACAGGCAGGGCAGGGTGGCCGCGGTTGAAATTATGATTGGCACCCCTGCTGTAAGGAATCTGATCCGGGAAGGAAAGACATTCCAGATTCCAGGCACACTTCAAACAGGAAAGAAATATGGCATGCAGACATTAGACGATGCCATAATGCTTCTTCTCGATAAGAGGATTATCAGGCCTGATGATGCTTATACAAAGGCCGAGGATAAATCCAGGTTCTTACCTTTTATGAAAAACCCACCGGCCGATTTTACGGAAGTTTGATGGAATATTCCCCAAAAAAATTCGACCTGTGACGTTAGAATTTTAATCAGGAGATAATTGACCATGCGAAAACAACAAATAGATTATATCCTTACTACCATGTTGGAATCTCATGACAATGTATCAGACCTCAACATTACAGTGGATAAACCATTCCAGGTGGAATCTGCCGGAGAGCTATTATCGGTGTCGTTAACCCCTCCTGTTAAACAACTGACTCCCTTTCAGACGGAAATTTTGGCCCTTAACCTGATCAATCGGGATCGACGTTTGACCAGGGCGCTTCTTTCTGAGGGCTCATGTGACACCTCGTATCAGTTGGCCGGAAAAGCCCGCTTCAGGGTTAACGTTTTTTCTCAAAAGGGCTGTTATTCTACTGTTATGCGACAGTTGGCCACGCGTGTCCCCACAATCGAGGAACTGGGATTGCCCCCTGCATTTTCGAAGATGGCTGAGGAGAGAAATGGCATTATTTTGGTGACCGGGGCAACAGGAACCGGCAAGACAACATCACTGGCAGCGGTATTGAATGAAATCAACGAGAAAAAACCGGTCCATGTGGTAACACTGGAGGATCCGGTGGAGTATGTGCATTCTCAGAAAAAGGCCACTTTTAACCAGCGGGAGCTGGGGATGGATTTCGACGCCTTTGCCAACGGTCTGAGGGCTGCTCTCAGGCAGGCCCCAAAGGTCATCCTGGTGGGTGAGATGAGAGACAGGGAGACGGTAGAGATTGGCCTTTCTGCTGCTGAAACCGGGCATCTTGTGCTTAGCAGTGTGCATACCGTTGACGCCGGCCAGACAATCAACAGGATCGTGGGCATGTTTGATATGCATGAGGAAAAACAGATCAGGATCAGGCTTGCGGATACGTTGCGTTGGATCGCCTGTCAGCGTCTGCTGCCAAAGGTTAGTGGTGACCGCGTGGCTGCTTTCGAAATCATGGGGGCCAATCTCAGGGTTAGAGATTCCATTTTACACGGAGAGGCAGAAGGAAAAACATTCTATGAGATTATTGAAGGGAGTCAGCCCTTTGGGATGATGACGTTTGACCAGTGCATATCAGAGCTTTACAGAGATGGTCTTATTACCGAACAAACAGCACTGAGTTATTCCTCCAGGAGGTCAGTAACCGGACGCGCCATTGATTCCATAAAATCTTCAAGGGGTGAAAAAACAACTTCCATTGAAGACCTGTCCATTGACAGGGCTTATGGGGAAAATAAGTGATGTATTCAAGGTATTCAAGGAGCCGAATGTATGGATATCATTTGTGAAAAATGTAACGCCAGGTTAAGTATCCCTGATGATAAAATCCCCAGTGGGCAACGGTCAGCCATCATCTGCCCAAAGTGCAAAAATAGGATCACTTTAAATGTCCCTGTTCCAGGGCAGAAAAACTTGCCTCCTGAGGCCGGGGAAAAACCCGGACCGGTGGTGAATAATGGGGATTCTGACTATGGCTATGAAGACGATGATGCCTCTTTAGACTTTTTCGAAGAGGGGGTAAGGCTGGCTCTGATTATGGGGAATGAACCCCACCAGGCTGAAAAATTGGGGCAGACCGTTGATGAATTGGGTTACAAGCATGTTTCGGCTAAAAATACCAGAGACGCTATCAGTAAGATGCGGTTGCATCATTTTGATGTGATATTATTGTCCGACGGATTCGACGGAATAAGTCTGGAACAAAGTCCTATCCTCCAGCATATTAATAGTCTCTCCATGTCGGTTCGGAGACGCATATTTCTTGCATTGGTTGCGGATGAATTTAAGACCATGGACCACATGATGGCTTTTGCTATGAGTGGCAATATGGTAATAAACGGGGGTGATCTCGACAGATTGACTTCTATTATGCAACACGCTATTTCGGACAATGAAAAATTTTACAAAGTTTTCACGGACACGATGGTGGAGGTCGGAAAGGCCTAAACTAAGGGTTGCGAAGAATATTTGTAGCAGTTAATCATGTGAAAAACATTTGACAGGGTAACAGGTCGGACATGATGTAGATCCGGCTAATCAGAAGAGTAAGTGCCTGAAATGTTATCTAAATTTATCGAGAACTGACACTTTAAACCCTGGTTCTTCAGGAAATGAGATTATACTCGAACTTTTTGAGAGGTTGCAAATCAAGGATTTAAAATAACAGATCAACAGGATTAAAATTTTATCTTGTTCCCGCTATAAGCGGGGTTTGTCCTGTCTAAGTATCTGAAGTATTGCGGAATATGGATCAAAAGAACAAATATCGTCTCAGGGTCGAGAGTTGCATACGCACCATCATAGATGTTCATAAAGCCATTGGTAACGAGTACGGAAAGCAGGAATTCCTTTCTCAGTTTGAGGAATTAAAGCAGACCATCAAAGGGCTGGATATGGGCCTTATACGTGAAGGGGATATTTACATGTTAGAACATGCTACCAACGTCCTTCTTAGACAGTTTAGGCCAATATTTGAGACAGATGATTTTGGTCAGGTTTATGAGGAGCAAAAAAATTGAGGCGTATACTGGTTTCTGGAAATCCCCGTCATCCCCCGCGTAGCGGGATCTTCGATGGGCGGGGTCAGAGTCAATTGGCTCTGCTGAGAACGGACATCAAGTGTCTAAATTCAAGATTCGGATTTTATATCATATAGAGCGATGTCCCCGCACCCCTATGGGGTTTCCTCAATGCCACGTCCTCTGGCCGTGTATCCTTTACCTGACTCCATGAATCCACTTCGCAATCAAGAATCCTGCCTTCTTTGACCGGTGACAGGGTCTTTTCCCAAACCCTTTTTAGCCTCTGGATATCTCCCGTTTCTCCAATGGCCCAAAGGGAGCCGCCTGCTCCAGCCCCTGCAAACCTGGAACCACACCCTGCATGCTCTGCTTGGCTCACCATTTTTTCGATGATCGGTATAAGTGCCTCGGGAGTCAGTTCTCTTCTCAGGGCCATTTCGTCCTGTAAAAAACCGGCAGCCCGGCCCCAGTCCAATTCCTTAATGGCTCGAGCCAGATTATAGACGATTTCGTTAACCTTCAACCATCCTGACCTTGTACGGCCAGAAAGGAAACCTTCGATCCATTTGCGGTTGGTAGTGGACGAGACGTGGCTTTTTCCGCTATAGGCCACCAACAGGCGTTTTGAAAGTTCTTTTTGGCCCTCCCGGTCCAGGAGGGCCATCCTTTCAAAAGGCGCAGTTCGTTGCCCGTAACGCCATTCCCATTGACTTACTCCTCCATAAACGGCAGCCGCATGATCTTGAATCCCACAATTCCCCCCACTGATGCCATCTTCAAGATGATATGCCAGGTGCAGGATCTTTTTTGCAGACATTTTTTTGCCACCTGCCACCTTTGAAAGGGCCTTGATCAAGGCCACAAGGGCTGTGCTAGATCCGCCCAGGGCTGATTTAACGGGAGATTGAGACCTGATTTCTATTGCCATGCCGTGTGCATCAAAATAGGAGGCAGCGGCAAAAAAGAGGCCAAATGGAGGAGTTAGAGGCAATTGGTCCTTAGAAAAGGACTCACCGGGCAGGAACCCATCGGAAGAAATTTTCACCCAACCGTCCTTGTAAGGTGATAGAACCACTGAGGTCCTCAGATCCAGGGCAATGTTCACAGTGATTGGCCTTAGCCTCTCAAATGGAAGTGCCATTGCCTTTATGTCCCAGGTGCCGCCTGCATCAATACGGCATGGAGCGCTTGCCATCACCTGATGTCGGGTTAGTAAATTTCGAAGTGATTTAGGCATGTTTCAATGCTCCCATCTTTTTTCTTTCAGCCAATGGAGTGCCATGAAGAGCCCTGCAATTGTTTTGCCATCCTGGATGATACCCTTATGGATCATTTCTATGGCATTATCCACCTTCACCTCATGAACATTGAGCATTTCATCCTCATCAAGATTCTGCTCGGTGGGTTTCAGGTTGGCAGCAATAAAGATGTGGATACGCTCATCCGAGTACCCCGGTACAGGTGTGATCTCTCCCATTTTTTGCCACTCATCTGCCAAAAACCCGGTTTCCTCGGCCAACTCTCTTTTGGCGCATTCAAGGGGTGTCTCGTCCGGATCGAGGGTTCCTGCAGGGATCTCCCAAATAAAATCTCCAACGGAATGGCGATATTGTTTGATCAATATAACAGTGTCTTTATCAGAGAGGGGCACCATGGCCGAGGCCCCGGGATGACGTATTATATCAAGATCCACAGTGACACCGTTGGCCAATGTGACATTCTCCCTGATTAGTTCAAAGACTCTGCCATGAAGCAGAGTCACACGCTTGTTTACCTTTGATGGCATATAAGAGCTCCTTTCTATTTCGCCGGACCATGTCCTGCGGCAATTCAAGTTAGTTCACTTTTGGCATTTCTCCGATTTATCCGGGTTAGGATTTTTGTCGATGCTGATATACTATACTTTTTTTCCATTCAGTGGCAAATAAGTAATGTCAATTGATTTTTCCCCACGCCTTTGCCGAGACAGGCCCTCGCAGGAATGACAGACAGTCAAGAATTTGACACAAGAGTAGACTCCTCGTCATTTTCTTATACGTTTTCCTATTTAAATTTCTTAGTAAACGATATAACTATTTGAAATAACATATTATTAGTCCCTGAGGCATCCCGGCATGGTTCCTGCTTAATTATTCTATGTTGTTTTGGGCCTGTCGAAAAAGGCATTTATGATTGAATTTTCCAACTGGAAAATAATTGCAGAGAGA
>MVDB01000165.1 GCA_002050025.1 Desulfobacteraceae bacterium 4484_190.2 | reverse complement strand
CTGCCCACAATGCCTTTGGACGCATTCAGGATTGTGCCTGAACGAACGCGCTTATTAGAGCTCTTGTTCTGCCCTTATCATATTTGCATGGCAGGCGGGTATTCGTATTTCGGATTTAGTCGTCTTGAACATATATCTATTTGGCCAAGCTACATTCTACTTTGACGTTTCCCTGTCAAAGCCCCTCTACTATTTGACATCATTGATATTTTTCGTTATAATATAGAAGTTTTATTCCCCGCCATGTGACCCTGAAAAGCAGAGGGCACGTCCCAGTTAGAAAGAAAAAATGATAGGTAAAATTTCGGTTCAGTCGAGATCTGAAAAATTTGAGTTTTTGTCCAATATCGTGTGGATAAAACCCTTAGGGGTAAACTCCAGGTTAGGAATTTAGGCATAAACCTTTTATGATGCCCCAGCATATTGAGCCGTTACAAATTTGGGAAATAACATTAATTGAAAGGAGATATCTGATTTTATGGAATATTCTATCAGCCCGGACGGTGAGAAATTCAAAATACCCGAAGAAGAGGATTACGCACGAGAATACGAGAGGCTTGAGAAGCTGGTAACGGCCCGCAGAGAAGAGGGCTTCGAAATTGTGGTGGTCATGGGCCTGGGTTTTGTGGGAGCTGTGATGGCCGGTGTGGTGGCAGATTCAGTGGACAAAAAGACAGGCAAACCTGGTAAATATGTGATCGGCATGCAGAGGCCGAGCACACGCAGTTTCTGGAAGATACCGCTTTTTAGTCGGGGCATATCGCCCATAAAGGCAGAGGATCCTGAAGTTGCCCCTATGATTGAACGATGCGTAAACCAGAAACAGACAATGACGGCCACTTTTACCTACGATGCCCTGAAGCTGGCAGATGTTCTGGTGGTGGATGTCCAATGTGATTTTCTCAAGCAGGAACTGGGCAATCTCAGGAGCGGGTATGCGGACATCAGCGCACTGGAGACCAGCTTTAAGAAAATCGGAGAGAAGATTTCACCCCATTGCCTCGTATTGATAGAAACCACCGTGCCGCCTGGCACTACGGAGTATGTGGCCTACCCGCTGCTCAAAAAGGCATTCAGGACCCGGGGCATTGATGATGAACCATTATTGGCCCATAGCTTTGAAAGGGTAATGCCTGGAAAAAATTACGTACGTTCCATTAGAGATTTCTGGCGCGTGTGCAGCGGGATCAACCAAGATGCACGGGAAAAGGTCACCCAGTTTCTTTCCGAAATCCTCAATGTGGATGAATTCCCGTTAACTGTCCTTGACAGGCCCATTGAAAGCGAGACCTGCAAAATTGTGGAAAACAGTTACAGGGCCACCATACTTGCCTTTCTTCATGAATGGAGCCTGTTCGCAGAGACCAACGGCGTTGATCTTATTAAAGTAACGAATGCCATTAAGGTTCGGCCCACCCATAGCAACATTATTTTCCCAGGCCCTGGGATCGGTGGCTATTGTCTCCCCAAAGATGGAGGCTTAGGGATATGGGCCGACAAGCATTTGATGGGTTTTGAGAACGACATATTCAAGATCACTCCACAGGCCATTGATATTAATGATACAAGAGGATTGCATGCGGCCAGATTAGTGAGAGACGCACTCAGAAATATGGGGCGCATTGTGGCGGCCTCACAGGTTACTGTCCTCGGGGTTTCCTACCGCGAAGATGTGGGAGATACCCGGTATAGCGGATCTGAGATTGTTTTACGGAAATTGACCGAAATGGGGGCTGAAGTTAAGGCCCACGATCCCTATGTACAACATTGGTGGGAGCTTGAAAAACAGGATACCTACCCGGCAGTAGGCGCAAGCTGGTCACGGTTTTTTCGGAACCAGGAAGAACTCAGCAAATTCCGGATGACGGCTGAGCTGGAGGAGGCCCTTAAAAATTCTGATGCCGTGGTCCTTGCCGTCCGGCATAAGGCCTATTTAGAACTCGACCCGGATGAAGTTGTCAGGATGGCGGGCTCCCCCCTTGCGGTGGTGGACTGTTTTGGCATCCTGGATGATGCCAGGATCGAGCGGTACTTTGAATTGGGATGTGAGGTCAAGGGCCTGGGTCGTGGTCACATAAACCGCATAAAAGATAAGGTTCGAAAAAGGATTTAGTGTATTCCCTATATTATCGTTCCTTGGGCTTGGCATACCTGATTAAGAGGGCTGAGGTGAAGTAAAAAATAGCCAGGTAGATAAAGACCACGCTGAAATCGCCATGGGTTGCGTCGAGCAAATGGCCACTTAGCCACGGTCCCAAAGCACCTGCAATGAAACCATAGGCAGTAAACACCAGGCCAAAAATAGCTCCGAAATGCTTCATTCCAAAACAGTCACTGGCCAGGGGGGCCGAGACTGCGAACAGGGTGCCAAAGGCAAAACCCACTATCGCCGCAAGCACGGCCCATAAAACAAGACCTTCCACGAGAGGCAGCAACAGGTATGCGCACCCGGCCCCGAGAAATGCCAGCGTCATGGTTACATTACGTCCGAAAAGGTCAGACAGGTGCCCGCTTGCCAGCCTGCTCAGTCCATTGGTCAGATTAAATGCGGTCAATATCAGTACCGCCTCCTTTATGGCCAAGCCCCTTGCCAGCCCGAACGAGATAGAAAGGGTTACCATAGCAATTCCTGCCGCCCCGCCCAGTGCCCAGGTAAACCACAGAAGCCAGAATGTTCTGGTGCCCAGGCTCTGGGCCACCGTAAGAGACATGCCTGGTCCAGGGCCGCTATCAGGCTTGCCCGATAGAGAAGACTCCAGTGCCGTTCTTGGAGGACGCATAAATGGTGCGGCAACTACACCAATGACTAAGGCCACAAGCCCTAAAATCAGAGTCATGGGAGCATATCCCAGGTAATATAGCATCTGGCTGAAAATGGGGGACATGATGGCCGCCGAGAGGCCGAATACCATACTCACTAATCCCGAAACCAATCCACGCCTGTGGGGATACCATTGTTGGACAATCGTCATGGCCGGTATGTAGATAAACGATGATGAAGCGCCCACAAGAAAGGCCCACAAGTACACGTGGTTTATGCTGGCGGCCTGGCCGACAATGATAGTACTCGTGCCGCAAAGGACTCCTCCTATTGCGGTCAACCATGCAGGCCCGATCTTTTCCTGCCAGCGGCCGGTAAGGAACATAAATATACCCACCGCAGCAAGCACAAAGAAAAGCGTCTGGCCAATCGCTCCCCGGCCCACGTCAAATATAGTCTGCCAATACTTTCCCATAACGCCGGGAAAGCTGAAAATAAAGGCCCCGGGCCAAAATATGGCTGCACAACTGGCGGTCAGGACCACTGGCCCTTTAAGACGATTAGTCATGTCTGCCTCGTTATGATGGTGATAGAGCTTTTGTGTCAAATCTACCTTCATGTTGTTATTTTGTCCAGAATTTAAGGAGATTCCATAGATTTACCTGCAAAGGTGTCTGGAGTTCTTAAAAAATTCCTAATCATAGATATCATTTTTTTTCAAAGCGAAAATCAGGCAGATATGGCTGATACTATAATGGGGAAAACTGGACATCCTTTGAATTACATGTATATTATTATGACAAAATTATATTGGGGGTAAAAATGATTAGCGTGAATCCGATAAAATATAAAATCCATCTGGAGCCCGACTTAAAAAACTTCAAATTTGCGGGGAGCACTGAAATCCTGTTAGATGCTGTAACACAGGTGGATGAAATTATCCTGAATACGCTGGAATTGGCTATCTGGAATTGTAAGGTGCGGGTGGGGGAGTGTTTTGTGGATTGTCCGTTTTATGTGAATCCTGCGAAAGAAGAGGTGACAGTATTCCTTCCCAAGGAAATGGCAGGCAACATCACACTGATGATAGATTACGTGGGCAACATCAATGACAAGATGGCCGGGTTTTACAGAAGTCAGTACAAAAGTGAGGGAAATGTGAGATACATTGCAGTGACCCAGTTTGAGGAAAGTGACGCGCGAAGGGCGTTTCCCTGCTTTGACCATCCGGAAAAGAAAGCAATATTTGATATTGAAATGATAATTGATGAAAACCTCGCGGCCATATCCAACCAGCCAATAAGCGAAGAACAGCCTCTCGGAGGCGCGAGGAAGCTCGTTAAATTCCGGCAGACGCCTAAGATGTCCACATATCTGCTTTTCTTCGGCGCGGGTGAATTTGAGTTTATTGAAGACCCGGGAGAAGTGCTTGTTCGTGCAGCAACAATGCCCGGAATGACGGAATATGCCGGATTCGGTCTCGAATTCGGCAGAAAATCCTTAGACTTCTGTGAAGATAACTTTGTGACAAAATACCCCCTTCCAAAACTTGATCTGATTGCCATCCAGGATTTCGCTTTTGGTGCAATGGAGAACTGGGGTGCAATTACATTCCGGGAAAACCTGCTCCTCCATTTCCCGGAAATTACATCCAAGGCAGGTGAGGAAAGGATATGTGAGGTTGTTGCGCATGAAATCGTGCATCAATGGTTCGGGAATCTCGTCACGCCTTCTGATTGGAAGTACCTCTGGTTAAACGAAAGCTTTGCCACATATTTTGGGTATGGCGCTGTGGCCTACTACCACCCTGAGTGGGATATCTGGGAGCAGTTTTTGAACGGCCAAACCGACACAGCCCTTGAACGTGATGCATTACAAGAAACATTTCCCATAGAGATTCCAGGAGGCGAGCATGTAGTCATTAACACCAGCACTGCCCCGATTATTTATAACAAGGGCGCGAGTATACTTAGGTACATCAAGGAATATATGGGGGATGAGAGCTTTAAAGAAGGTCTCAAATATTATTTGAAAATGAATGAATATTCCTGTGCGTCAAGTTCCTCAATGTGGGAATCATTTGAACAAGTCTCAGATAAACCCATAACCAGGATCATGAAAAGCTGGATTGAACAACCGGGATTTCCTATTGTCGAAGTGAAAAGAGACGGGCATAAACTTGTGTTCACACAGAAAAGGTTCACCTACCTGCCGAATGAATATAATCAGGAATGGTTCATACCTATCACTATAAGAGTCTTTTATGAAAATGGTGAAACACGATCAATAACAACCCTTCTTGATCGTAAACAGGGGGTCGTTGATATTGGAAGGCATGTGATTTCGTACAAAGTCAATGACAGGCAAGCTGGGTTTTTCAGGGTCAGGTATAATGATGAAGGAAATATGCATGAGCTTGGCAACCGTGTATCAAGAAGGGAAATACTTTCAGAGGATAGATGGGGCCTTCAAAA
>MVDB01000164.1 GCA_002050025.1 Desulfobacteraceae bacterium 4484_190.2 | reverse complement strand
GAGGTCTGTCGATGGTTGCGGACAGACCTTACCGAGTCAACGGACTTTGTCATAAATGTATTCAAATTAATTGAGACATCTCAGTCGTAGAAATCTACACGTGGTTGGGCCTATTGTGGCTTACAAGGGCGTCGACAGAAATTTTTTTATATTATAGTTTCTGCTAAGTAGTGTCTGAACGAAAACTAGGAATTTTTTCCAAGGTCAAGGAAGATGAAGATTTTAACCGCAAGAATATATTAAATATTTTGAGGATTAAAATCTGAGTCTGACGCAGAGATTGGGAAAAATAACAGTTTTCGGTCGGGCACTAAGTATCAGGCTGAAAAAGACATAGGTATATTAAAAAGCTTAAATAGACCGGGAGCATGATTTCACAATCAAAGTTCCAACCAGACGCCGACGTTCCGATCCCGTGCTCTACGGTAAATCAGGTCGGCAGTCACCAGATCACCCAGGGCAATACCCACACTAATGGCCATGATACATTCATTATCGTTTTCGCGCCCTTTGATTCGGCCGGCCAGCAGCTGGCTGTAATCGCCATCCAGTTTTTCCACATGGGCAAACCGACCCTGATCCTTCAGCCACAAAAGTTGGTCTATATCGTCGCTGAAAAATTTTTGACAGGCTTTAAATGCGGAAGCAGTAAAGTAAGAATCCAGATCCACCGGCAGCAGCAACATACCTGGCGCCAAATCCTTTTCCTGGATAATAGCCAGCGGTTTTGCCATCATGGGGGCGGCTGTAACCACCACCTGCGCCTCCTGGAAGGCATCCTGCGCGGTCGAAAACCCCTGCAGATCAAGTTCCGGGTAAAAACCCGCCTGTTGCTGGATAAAAACCTTCAGAACCTTCGGGTTGGGATCAAATATTTTGACCTGACGAAGATTGGGCAAAACCGTGCAAAGAGCCGTCAGGTGAGTGTTTCCCTGAACCCCAGCGCCGCAGATTGCCAGCGTTTCAGCACCCTTTACGGCCAGTTGTTTTGCGGCCACCGCACTCACGGCAGCCGTTCGCCAGGCGGTGATCCAGCTTCCCTCCATGAGGGTCAGGGGAAATCCGGTTTGCGGATCATTTAGCAAAACCAGGCCGCTAACCAACGGCAGGCCACTTTGCCGGTTTCTCGGATAGGCGCTGACCCACTTGATTCCTGCCAGATCAAGGCCTTTCAGATATCCGGGCAAAGCCCGCAAAAAGCAGTCCGGGCGTGGATGAATGGTGGGTTTATGGGGCAGTTCGGCTTTCCCGTCAGCCATGTTTCGAAACCCGCTTTCAATGACTTCAATGATCTCTGCGGCAGAAATATCCAGGCTTTTAATGGCCGATTTTCCCAGAAAAAGCAGTTTCTCTTCCATCACATGTTGATTCCTTCAAAAACAGCCAGGCCGCTGTCTTCCCTATTCGTCCAGCGTTGTTTCATAGTGGGGCCGGTCGTAGGCGAAAAAGAAGACCAGCATTTCATCCCCCGTGTTTTTCACCGAATGCTTAGATCCTGCTGGCATATAGATGCCGGTTCCGGGATCGCATTCACGCGTCTCGTCGTTCACCGTAAAAATCCCCCGGCCCTCCAGGATAAAATAGAGTTCCGGGGCGTCATCATGATGATGAAGCAGATGTCCTTCTCCCGGCGGAAGTTTCGCGATCCCGAAAATCAGGTCATCGGATTCTTCGGGGCCAAAAAGACGCTGCCAGATCAGCTTATCCTTAAGCCAGCGTTTGTCGCCCCCTGTGTAGTAAAGCGCCTTTTCCGTGTCATTCCAGTCCTTGATCTCATCGACATGTTTAAAGTACTGCATCATTACCCTTTCCTTATTTCAGGATCTAAAGACCGGACCTTGAGATTGAACTCCTATTCCCTCGGGGACTTTTTTTCCGAATCTGAAAAAAGCACGGTCTGCATAAAATTATACGTGGCCATGTTCACGCTTATCTTTCATCTCCTTTCAATTCCAATTGTCCCTCAAATCGCTGAGGGAAAATTACCTCCCTGTTCTCAAATGCCAGCAAACCGGCGATGAGTAATAGGTCGATCAGGTGAATCCAAAACGGCAGGTTCCCAAAGTAGAGAATGCAGCCGCCAACTGCCAAGAGAACAGCCGACAATATGCTGATTTTGGCCCTATAATATCTTTCCAGCCCTATCGCCAGAACGGCCGTCCCTATCAGGGCCAAGATTAACGTTTTAAGTATCTCCAACGCCGTCCCTTCCATCAGCAGGTTAGGTTCGAAGACATAGGCGAAGGGGATGATGAACCCAGTCAGGGACAGCCGGGTCGCTTCCCAGCCAGTTTTTAGCGGGTCCGACCCGGAGATGCTGGCCCCGGCGAAGGCCGAGACGCAGACCGGCGGGGTGACGCAGCCAATGACAGCAAAATATAATGTAAATAGATGAGCGGCCATGGGCTGAAAGCCGAATTTGAGCATGACCGGAACACCGATGGCCGAGGCTAGAATATAAGCGACGATCGTAGGTAGACCCATGCCCAGTATCAGGCAGGCTATAGCGATTAGAGAAAGGGCGATTATCGGTATGCCGCCAGAGGCGGAGGTGACAATGGAGGTGAAAGCAAGTCCTAGGCCGGAATGAGATATACTAGTGGTGAAAATGTCGGCCACAGAACAGGCTATGGCTATCATGATACTGTTTTTAGCCCCCATCTCGAAGGCACGCAGAAGCTTCTTTGGCGTTAGGGCAACTTCTTCGTTTTTGATAAAGATGCCTACCACGCCAAGGCCAAGGCCGACGAAGATGGAAATGAAGGCAGCCATGAAAGCCGAGTAGCCAGCCATCATGATGCCAATGAGAGAGAGGATCGGTATCAAAAGGAAGGATTCCTTGACCACCTCGCGCCAAGTCGGCAACTCAGACCAAGGGATGCCTTGGAGACCGAGTTTCTTGGCCTCGTAGTGAACCATGAATCCGCAGGCCATGAAAAAAAGGATGGCTGGTATTAAGGAGGCCACGGCAACGTCGAAGTAGGGCACACCCAGAAATTCAGCCATAATGAACGCCGCCACGCCCATGACCGGGGGCATGAATTGACCGCCGGTGGACGCAGTGGCCTCTACCGCGGCGGCGAATTGGGAACGGTAGCCCAACTTTTTCATCATGGGTATGGTAAAACTGCCTGTGGTGTAGACGTTAGCTACGGCGATACCGCTAATACTCCCAAACAGCGCCGAGGTCAGGACTGCGATTTTGGCCGGGCCGCCACTGGCCCAGCCAGCGATCCGCTTGGCTAGTTTCATGAAGTAATCTCCGACTCCTACCTCTGAGATGACAGCCCCAAACAGGATGAACAGGACAACGTAGCTGGCAGACACACCGGTCAGGGAGCCGAAGACACCGTCACCCTGTTTAAGGTACATCGACTCAATGAGCCGGGGAAACGAAACCGGTCGGGCGTATAGAAAACCAGGTAGAAAGCTGCCCAGAAAGGAGTAATAGATCAAGCCAAGGAGAGTCAGATAGGTCAGAAAGGAACTGACCGCCCGCCTGGTGGCTTCCAGTACCAGGACAACAGCGATCGAGCCGAGGATCATCTCGGTCAGGAGAACTGGGGTGAAATACTCCCACCGCATGTTGAGACGGTCGTTCTCGATGATGATGAAAGCACAAACTGCTATTGAAAGCAATGCGAGGATAAAATCCAGAACGCTGGGCCGATGCTTGGGTGATCGTTTGCTCGCCGGAAGTAAAAGAAAGGCTAGTGGAAGTAGTAGAATCAGATGCATGGCGTTGCGGATTCGCGGCTCCACGGTACCGAATCCAGCCATATATAGATGGAACAATGAGGTGAACACCGCCACCGCAGTTATCGCCCAGCCAATGGGGCCTTTAATCTCTCGCATGTGTTGCATGAATACCCAAGTTCCCTAAGCAGGCCGTTAAGAGGGATAGACCTCCGTCTTTCCCCCTTTAACGGCGTTCGACCTACAGCAGACCAGCCTCCTTCAAATATTTTTCGGCACCTGGGTGCAATGGCGCGGGAAGATCCTGGATACCTTTTTTGGGGTCCCAATTTTGAAGGGTCGGTATCTTTTTGATCTCGTTTGCCTTTTCGACTAGAACCTTGGTGATGTTGTAGACCACCTCATCCGGCACCTTGGCGTTGACGATCATCACGCTGCCGCTGGCGAAGGTGAAGATCGGATTGGGCTGGTTCTCGTAGGAGTTGGCCGGGATCTGGTACTCGACGAAACCAAGCTCCTTAAAGAATGAGGTGTGCTTTTTCTCAAAGGAGATAAACTTGAGTTTCCTGAATGGCTGGATCTGCATCACCGGGTTAGCAGGGATGTAAGTGTTCTCAAAGACGGCCTCGACATGCTTGTCCTTCATAAGCTCGATCTGATCGGGATAGCCTGCCCGCATGATTTTGCCGCCCCACTTTTTGATGGTCTTGATGTCGATCTTGTAGAACTCGAGCAGCTTCCTGAAGGCGTAAGCATCGGAAATACCTTCCGGGACCACGGCTAGTTTGAGGGGGTATTTTTTCTCGAAAATTTCATCGAAGGAGTTTACCGGTGAGTCGGCCAGGAAGATAGCCTGCAGGGCGAAGACGTCGTTAGGCTTCATGATGCACCGGAGGTCCTTAAAGGCCTGGGGGAAGGGAGCCATGCCTTTAAGGGCAGCCGCGACGAAAGGGGTGATACCCCAAGCCATGTCGACCTCGTGTGTCCCCACTCGTGGTTGATTTGTCATGCCGCCGCCAGGCACCATTCTGGCCTTAACATCAGGGACATTCGCGTGAACAATTTCAAAGATACCGGCCATAGAGGAATACCAGCCTCCCCCGATGATCCCTGAGGCTATGGTGAGCTTATGCTCCGCACAAGCAGTAGAGTGAAAAGATGAAACAACGAATGGGACAACGAGCAAAAAAATGGTCAACAAAACGGTTTTTTTAATATTTTTCATTTTTGTACCTCCTCCAGAAATAAGGTTTATAATTCGCTGAATACATCTCGACAAAGAGTGTCCTCAGCTTGTGGGCCCCGCAGTCTTACGCCATATTATCCGTAAAGGTTTGTACGAGGCCTTTCCTCTTTGATTCTGCGCGGCAATCCGTATTGAAAATCCACCACAAATACCAGGCACCCTTTTAAACTCCCCCTATCCTAGGAATTTCCCATAAATCATAAGCTATCCTTTATACAATATACTGTCAAGAAAAAAAATGATGACATACAAAATATTTTTTATCTGGTTTATTTTTTGAAGTCCAGCATAATATATCGCT